>NZ_KB235903.1:1831327-2028162 GCF_000332155.1 Kamptonema formosum PCC 6407
GCTCCCCCACTCCCCCGCCCTTCCCAACAAAAGGGCCCCACCGCTGAAAGGCTGTAGGGCGCAAGGACAGTTAAACGCTTCTTTAATTCTCGGTAAATCTACCCTGAATACGATCGCTCATTGTGACGATTTTCAGAGTGTCCATTCCAAACAGATTGCAGCGTATCAAAAAATGTAACGTAGCCTTTACAAAACTACACTTGCTATAGCTTGTTAGTAATACCTCATGCAATTTTTGTTGGCAGCTTCGCAGGCTGCTTTTTTTCTCTTATCACTATTGCATAACTTTTCAGGATTCCCATGAGAATTAATTTCTCTTCAATTAGCAATTAGCCATTAGCAATTAGCCATTAGCCATTAGCCATTAGCCATTAGCCATTAGCCCTTTTAAAAGTATAGCTTTGCTGCCCCTCCAAATCCCAATCCAATAAGAGAAACAACTGTCAAAATCCAGAAAGCCTGCCACTTTTGAAAACCGGATGTCTGAATATCGAGTCTAGCTAAAGATCCTGCGGAAAGTAGGATTAAACCGGTGGCAAAAAGGTGCAGCCATGCGACAACTACTACTGCAAAAAAAGCAGTAGTAATGATGGAAATAAAAGCCCCGACATCAGTTCTAAACCATCTAAACATTAATCTTTTTGCATGGTTTAGGGGAGCAGTTAATACCCCACATAACAGGAAGATGGCAACTACAGCTAAAAACCAAACTGCTAGGTGAGCATCAGATTTGGATAAATTCCAGCCAAAGGTGCTATAAGTAACAAAAAGTATTGCTAGAGAACTCCAAGGAAGTTTCTTCACGGCTTTTGAGTCACCAAGATTAACCTCTAAAGGTTGGTGGAAATAGCCTGAACAGGACAGGTAGGAATGCACTGTTCGCAAACGATACAGCGCGATCGCGTAAAGGTTAGTTTAAATGTTTCTTTGTCTAAGGTCAAGGCTTCTGTGGGACAAACGCCGGTACAGAGCCCACAGTGTACGCAGATGTCTTCGTCAATTAGTATTTCTCGACTGGCGAGGGATACGGTAATATTCTGCGATCGCATCCAGTCTATAGCTGCGTCCAACTGGTCGATATCTCCGGCCAACTCTAGCACGAGTTTGCCTATTTGATTTGGGGCTACCTGAGCTCGGATAATATTGGCAGCCACATTAAAATCCTTTGCCAGTCGATAGGTGACGGGCATACGGATTGAGCGTTGGGGAAAGGTCAGCGTTACCCGTTTTTTCACGCTCTATGTCCTCTATAATTCACAATTAATCTGTCTCTACTTCTGTTTTACCGCATTTCAGACTGGATCGGAACTTAATTAATATGACAATTCAGAGGTTTTTCTATTGTTTGTTGCTGAGGTACAAATTGTCCCCAAATTATGGTACACTCTTAAGGGAGAAACTTAATCAACTTAAGCAATCTCTATTACTGTTAAAAAAAGCACAATTAAAATTGCAATACTTCAATGAGTCCTAATTCACAAGAATCAACCCCTACGGCTGCAAGTCAGAAGTTGGAATCGAACACAGCAAAACGGCTGAGAAACTTATTGATTGTTTTGGCAGCGATCGCATTGGGGATTTCCCTGTTCTTGGGACTGCAAATCGAAACACCATCAAATGCTCTAACGGAGATGGCAGAAGCATCGACACCGCTAGAAGTTGCTGTCAGCAACGGTAAGCCGACTCTGGTAGAATTTTATGCCAATTGGTGTGGTAGCTGTCAGGCGATGGCAAAGGATATGAGCGAAGTTAAGGAAAAATACAGCGATCGCATAAATTTTGCGATGTTGAATGTAGATAATAACAAATGGTTGCCAGAGGTGCTCAAATACAGAGTGGATGGCATTCCCCACTTTGTATTTTTGAGCGATCGAGGAGAGGCGATCGCTCAGACTATAGGCGAAGCCCCACGCAATATAATGGAATCTAATTTAGAAGCTTTAATTGCTGGTAAAGCGTTACCCTACGCGGAAGCTACAGGTCAAGTTTCCAGTTTTAAACCACCAGTAACTCCTTCCAAAGCTAGCACAGCAGATCCGCGATCGCACGGCAGCCAAGTTCAGTAAGATTAAGTATTAATATCTCTGAAGGCAGACGGAAGACCGAAGACGGAAGAACGAAAATGCAATAACACCAGGAGTTTCAGCAATAACCTCCTAACCATCAAGGCGGTTGATAAAATTAAATAATTTAATCGGGAGTATGTAGTTGGGGTGCGATCGCTAAAACCCCACTACATCCAAAATGGTTAAGTTATTTAATCGTAGTGAAAAGTCAACAATCACTGAGGAATTTTGACAGATGGCGACTGACAAAACTGGATTAAGCATCAGCGCGATCGCAATTCGCCGCCATATCGGGACAATCATGCTCACCCTCGCGATCGCCGTCGTGGGTCTATTTTACATCACTCAACTCCCCGTCGATCTCCTCCCATCCATCACCTATCCCCGCATCGGCGTGCGCCTTGAGGCCCCCGGAATCTCCCCAGAAGTAGCAGTTGACGAAATCACCCGCCCCCTAGAACAAGGACTCTCAGCCACCGAAGGAGTCACCCAAGTCTTCTCCCGTACCCGCGAAGGCCAAGTTAGCGTCGATTTATTCTTCAAACCAGGAGGAAACATCGACCAAGCCCTCAACGACGCAACCGCCGCCGTCAACCGCATCCGCAACCAACTTCCAGATACAGTCGAAGCCCCCAGATTATTTAAAGTTGACCCCTCCCAGCAGCCAGTTTACGAATTTGGCCTCACCTCAGACTCCTTGCGGGGAGTCGATTTGCGCGTATTTGCTGACGAAGAACTCGCGCGCGAGCTCAACGTCATACCAGGCTTAGCCGCCGTTGACGTTTCCGGCGGCGTACAAGAAGAAATCCAAGTTAACCTCGACTTAAACCGCCTACAAGCCTTGGGAGTCAACGTTTCTGACGTACTCTCCACCCTACAAGACCGCAACCAAGACACCTCCGGCGGTAGACTACAACAAGAATCCGGCGAACCCTTAACGCGGACAATAGGGCGCTTTCAAAATGCCAGTGAAATCCGCGATCTTTCCTTCCAAATCGCAGGTTCTAATCCCCCCAAACGAGTTTATATCCGCGACTTTGCCGAAGTCATAGACGGTACTGAAGAAGAACGAGTTAAAGTATTTCTCAATCAGACACCCGCAGTAAAAATCAGCATTCAGAAGCAGCCAGATGCCAATACCATCACAGTTGTAGATGGTATTAAAAAGCGCCTCGAAGAGTTGAGAAAGTCGGGGGTAATTACCCCCGACATGACAATTACAACTACCCTGGATGAATCAAGATTTATCCGCGATTCTATTTCCAATGTATTGTTTTCAGGTTTAAGCGGATCTGTCTTAGCTGGTATTGCCGTGTTACTTTTCCTGGGTTCTCTACGACAGACCCTAATTATTGTCCTGGCAATTCCCCTAGCCACACTCACGGCTATTATTCTGATGGGACTGTTTCACCTGTCTATTAACATCTTCAGTTTAGGCGGTTTAGCCTTGGGTGTTGGGATTGTCGTAGACAACTCAATTGTGATGCTAGAAAATATAGTTGAGGGAGTTAATAAAAATAAAAGCAAAACAACTAACGGCAAAAGAACAAGCATACTTGATGCAGCCGAAAAAAGTAGTCAAGAACTCGAATCAGCTTTATTTGCCTCTACTGCTACCAACTTAGTTGCCGTCCTCCCATTTTTGCTAATAGGAGGCTTTATCTCCTTACTTTTCAACGAGTTAATTCTGACAATTACTTTCGCCGTAGCTGCTTCTTTAATTGTCGGTTTAACAATTGTCCCGATGATGACTTCTCGCCTATTAGCCGTGAGATTTTCCAGCGGTGTGGGCAAATTTTGGGCCTTGCGGGCATTTAATCGAGCCTTCCACAGCGCTACATTAGGCTACGGCAGATTTTTAGGAGCAATTCTGCGGTGGCGGTTAATAATAATTGTACTTGCTATTGTTATTTTGGGTTTCAGTAGTTTGCAGATGGTGGGTCAAATTCCCCAAGAAATTTTACCCAGAATTAATACTGGTCAAGCTAGATTATTTGCTCAGTTTCCAGCGGGTACAAACTTGGAAACTAACGAAAAAGTAATGAAGACTGTGGATGAACTTCTGAGCAAGCAGCCAGAAACTTTGTATACTTTAACAACAGCGGGAGGGCTACTTTTTGGTAACAATACCGTTGAAAATTTACTCAGGGGAAGCAGTACAATTACACTGAAGCCAGGAACGAACGTTGCCGATTTTGTTGAGCGCATGACTCAGGAATTAAATAAACTGAAATTAGTTGATACTCGCCTACGTTTAGCACCAGAAAACGTGCGCGGTTTAATTCTGACTAATTCTCCCGTGCGGGGTGGTGAAGTTGACTTAATTCTTCAAGGCGAAAATCCAGAAATATTGCAACAAACAGGGCGGCAAATATTAAAAACCTTTGAGGAAAAGGTTAAATTAGTCAGGTTTAGACCTGATGGCGACCCTCAACAACCGGAGGTACAAATCCGCCCTGACTGGGAAAGATTGGCGACTTACGGATTTAGTGCTAGAGAAATTGGAGAGTCAATTCAGACAGCAATTCAAGGTGCAGTTCCTACTCAGTTACAGCGGGGAAATCGGTTAATAGATGTGCGGGTACAATTCGATCGCAACTCTGTCAAATCAGTATCAGAACTAAGTTATATTCCCTTATTTGGCAGCAATAATAATGTAATTAGATTGAGTGATGTGGCGACTATCAATCTAGGTAAAGCCCCTGGGGAAGTTCAACGCCTGAATCAGCGCCAAGTTTTCTTAATTGTTGGTAATTTGAATAAGGGTGCAAGTTTAGGTGAAGCTTTACAGCAAGTAGATGCAGTGGTAAGTGAATTGAAGTTACCCCCAGGAGTACAAGTTGTACCGAGTTCGGCGGCTGAAACTAATCAGGAATTGCAATCTTCCCTAAAAATATTGGGTGGGTTAGCGGCTTTTTTAGTATTTGTAGTGATGGCCGTACAGTACAATTCTCTAGTCGATCCGTTAGTGATTATGTTAACAGTCCCGCTGTCTTTGGCTGGGGGGATTTTAGGGCTTTATGTAACTAAAACTGCGATTGGGGCGACGGTAATTGTAGGTGCGATTTTGTTGGTGGGAATCGTGGTGAATAATGCTATTCTGATGGTGGAATTGGCAAACCAAATTCGGGAAGAAGAAGGAGTTGACCGAAAAACAGCAATTGTCAGGGCCGCACCTCAACGTTTACGCCCGATTATGATGACGACAATTACCACAGTTTTAGGTTTATTTCCTTTAGCTTTGGGGATTGGCGATGGTTCGGAGTTTCTGCAACCGCTAGGGGTGGTGGTGTTTTCTGGTTTGTCTCTGGCAACGGTATTGACTCTGTTTATTATTCCCTGTTTTTATATTTTGCTGCACGACTTTTTTGGGTTATTTGCAGCGAAGAGGAAACCGCACGCGATTGCTATTCCTGTGCATAAAACAGCGAGAAAGACTACGAATTTATAGATGAATTTATAGCAATTCAGCAACGAAAGCCAAGCAGGTTATCTGCTAGCGAATCGCCAGACAACACGCTCTTTAGTGCCTTTCTAGTTACTAAATAAATAACTTTCCAAGGATATCCCATGACTTTATATACAGAGAATGCCCAACCTGAAGACGAAAACTCATCCTCATTGCTACTAGAAATGATGTATGGCTTTAAAATATCTCAGGCTCTTTTTGTAGCGGCTAAACTGGAAATTGCAGATATTCTGAGTGACGGTTCTAAGACTGCTGATGAACTTGCGAAAGCTGCTGGTCTAAATTCTCAGGGTATTTATCACCTGATGCGTATGCTAGTAAGTGTTGGTGTGTTTTCTCTGGAAGAGAATAACAAGTTTCGCTTAAATTCTTTGGGAAAACATCTGTTGACTGGTACTTCTGATTCTTTACGAGGTACGGTGATGGCAATGGGTGATGAACTATATCAAGGATGGGGTAATTTACTATACGGTATAAAAACTGGAGAAACAGCTTTTGAACATACTTTTAAGATGAGTTTTTATAGCTATTTGCAGCAGAATTCTGAGGCGGCAGTAAATTTCAATGAGTGGATGAAGGAGACGACAAGAGAGTGGCTACTTCCGGTGATTGAAGCTTATGATTTTTCAGAAGTTAAGAAACTTGTGGATGTGGGAGGAGGCATTGGAACGTTAACAGCTATTATTCTGAAGGCGAATCCGAAGATGCAAGCTATCTTGTTCGATCGCGAAGATGTTGTTGTCGATGCGAGTCCGGTTTTGGAAGTGGCGGGAGTTGCAGATAGGTGTCAAATAGTTGGAGGTAGCTTTTTTGATGCGGTTCCCTCTGGTGGCGATCTTTACTTACTCTCTCGTGTTCTTCTCAATTGGGATGATAGTCATGCTATTACAATTCTTAAAAGCTGCTATCAAGCTATGACAGCTAAAGACAGGCTGATGATTGTTGATTTTATGTTGCCTGAAGGCAAAATGTCGCCATTTATTGGTATGGGTAGTCTAACTTTGTTTGTGATCGGCGGTACTTTTATGCGAACAAAGGATGAATTTTATAATTTAGTTTCCTCCGCCGGATTTAAAGTGACGAATATGATAGAAACAAAAGGGCCAGTAAGTGTCATTGAGGCGAAACCTGCATAACTGTCAACTGTTAACAGTTAACAGTTAACAGTTGACAGTTACCAATTACCAATTACCAATTACCAAATGAAAATTGCCACTTGGAATGTTAATTCAATTCGTAGCCGTCTCGAACAGGTTTTAGAGTGGTTGCAAGCAAATCCCGTAGATGTTCTTTGCCTACAAGAAACAAAAGTTATAGACCAAGATTTTCCGCTACAGCCATTTCTCGACATCGGCTATAATTTCTACATTTCTGGTCAAAAATCCTACAATGGTGTAGCTATTTTCAGCCGCTTACCAATGACAGATATTAGCACCGGATTTGCACCCATCCTTGGCACTGATATTGTAGGGGAATTTGACGAGCAAAAACGCTTAATTACAGGTATCATTGCCGATATTCGGATTGTTAATCTATATATTCCCAACGGTTCAGAAGTTGGTAGCGAGAAATATAACTACAAACTTAATTGGCTGAAACTACTACAAGAATATCTCAAAATCATTATTGACAAATCCCCTAATTTATGTGTTTGTGGCGATTTTAATATTGCTCCCGACGATCGCGATATTCACAACCCTAAAGCCTTTAAGAATCAAATCATGGCTTCACCAGCAGAACGCCAAGCCTTACAGGAAATCGTCGCATTAGGCTTCAGCGACGCTTTTCGCATATTTACCGATGAAGGCGGCCATTTTAGCTGGTGGGACTATCGCACGGGTGGTTTCCGTCACAATAGGGGATGGCGCATTGACCACCATTATCTCAGCTTGAGTCTGTGCGATCGCGCCAAAAGCTGCACAATTGATAAAACCCCTAGACAATTAACCAAACCCAGCGACCATGCTCCCGTCATTGTCGAAATTTGAAATATGAGTTATAAAGATTTGTAACCGCTGACAACTCACAACTAATTATCATGTTTCTAATTACTGGAGCAACAGGCGGACTAGGCCGCCGAATTGTACGGCTGCTGAGAGAAAGAGAAATAGCAACGCGAGCATTTGTTCGCCTCACATCTCGCTACTCAGAACTAGAAAACCGAGGCGCTGAAATTTTCATCGGCGACCTCAAGCAAGACAAAGACATTCAAAAAGCTTGCCAAAACGTTAAATACGTCATTAGCACGCATGGTGCAGGTAGCGATGCTCAAGCAATACATTACCGTGCTAACATTGAATTAATTGACCGCGCCAAAGATGCTGGCGTTGAACACTTTGTCTTCATTTCCGTACTCGGAGTAGACCGAGGATATGAAGACTCTACAGTATTTAAAGCCAAGCGTGAAGTAGAAAAATACCTGCAAGCTAGTGGATTAAATTACACAATTTTGCGACCTGCTGGTTTTGCTTCAAATTTAATCCCCCTAGCCGAACAATTTCGGCAAACGGGAGTTTATTTATTGATAGGCGACCCCAAAAATCGCACATCCATTGTCAGTACCGACGACTTAGCAAAAATTGCCGTAGACTCCGTAAATATTCCCGAAGCTCGCAACCAAATCTTCCCAGTAGGAGGGCCTGATATTCTCACACGAGAAGACATTGCTCGTATTTTCGGGCGGCTTTTCAATCGCGAACCTGTAGTAATTAACCCACCTCTATTTGTGTTCGATGGTCTGCGGGGAGCAGTGGGTTTATTAAATCCCCAAGCTCAAAAAAGCTTAAGCACTTTGCGAGTATTGCTGGCTAACGAATTTTTCTGCACACCCGCAGAAATCGAAAGTTTAGAGTTTATTTTCAACATGAAAATGGAATCTCTAGAAAGCTATATACGGAGGTACATAGGAGTTTAATATCACCTCCCTTGATTGATTTTCCTTGAATTTCAAAGTCTGAAGGGGCGGATGCAGAGAGAATTTGGGCAGCGCAACCTAATCCACTACCGACAGAGATTTAATCTCAAAGTAGGGCGTAGTTGTCACAGGTGGAGCAGTTGGTTTCGCAATTAAATAACCTTGAACAAAAGTTGCCCCCCTTTCCCCCACCCACTGCAATTCCTCTAAAGATTCCACCCCTTCCGCCACAGTTCTAATATTCAAATGATTCGCAATTTCCAATAGTTTTTCAGTAATTAGAGCTTTGTAAGAGTCTTGATGTACGTTGCGAATCAAGTCCATATCCAACTTCACAAAATCCGGGCGTAACTGATGAATTAAATTCAAGTTAGAATATCCAGCCCCAAAATCATCAAGTGCAATTAAAAACCCTGCTTCTTGATAAAATTTCAGAATCTTAATCAAATGAGCAAGATCCGGCGGCTGTTCCGATTCTGCTACTTCAAAAACAATGTTATCGTGAGGAATCCCGGCTTCATCAATGGCACGCACAGTCATTCGCAAGCACGTAGTTGGATCGTAAACAGAAGTAGGAGAGAAATTGATAAAAATTAACTCTTTAATTCCATGATGGCTTGCTTCCCGAATCGCACAAGTCCTAGCTAAAGCGTCTAGTTGAAAAACCATACCTGCGGACTCCGCCTGAGAGAAAATGCGACCCGGAAAAATTAAATTTCCCTCCTTGTCAAAACCTCTGAGTAATGCCTCTTGTGCAAAAATTTTAGAAGTATCCGAAGTATAAACAATAGGCTGAAAATGACTGGTAATTCTCTCCGCCGCTAACAAATCCAGCAGCCAGTCCGACTGTTTGAGGCTAGTGAAGTTATGCAGTGAAGTCATGCGGGAAAAATCGCTAAATTCTGGTTTAGTATCTCCCGCTATCCACAAAACTTGCGTTTCTTTCAATTCTTTAGGCGTAAGTTTAGCTGACACTAGGGAACTAAAAGTTTCCACTCGCTCTTTTTCTAGGAATATGTATAAACATTTTTCATCTTCTAGAAATTGGGACTTAAGTCCAGCTTTTTGCAAAACAGAAAAAACCTTATTTAGTGTATGCCCTACAGGAAACCACAAGTATAATCCGCCGCTGCCTTCAATTTTGCTCGGCAGGGTTTCACAGCGAGTGCAGGAGCCAAAAACTTCGCCACTTTGATACATGAGAACTTCCTCTAAACTCAGGGTTGGTGTTAAAATCTCTTGTCAACTAGAAATTTAAACATATTAAAATCCTAGCCCATCTATCTACAGAAGTATAGTATTGGTTTATGAGAGTTGAAACTGGTCATATCATCAAAGTAACTTAAGTGAGATATAATTTATATTTTTTTAACAGTTAAAATCTGAATCGGCGCTGCTTTACATTACATTGTGATTTTTAAACGAACTCAACCTTCTAAGTATTCAACCTCTAGATAGAGTTAAAAATTATTAAATATGAGCTAAAACTTAAAAATAGTTACTATAATCGTACTATTTTACGCTAAGCAGCCTTAACTGTTTGCATAGTCTTATTGTTTTATGACTGTATAAAACCTATTTGCAATTTACTTTTAGCTTACCTTCTTGTTGAATCAAGCAAAATCTTCCGAGTTAGGTCGCCCTGTAAATTTATGACACCATCAGCCTTCTTGGGTCAATCGTGTCGAGGTCTGTGAGTAACGGATTTTTGCTAACCTGTAAATTTATGACACCATCAGCCTTCCTGGGTCAAGCGTCTTCACATGAGCGATGCCAAAGGCAGGAAACGCCTACGCAACACCGCCACAAATGCTACGAAATACCAGGATCTATGTATCATTTCCGTACTAAATCGCAGTGGCAGTTGTCAAGTATGGCGGGATTGATGTATCAATTCTTACTCCGTCAAGACGGTTCGCTAAGTTTCTTATTCTTAACTCCTAGTTTTGGCGAATTTTTTGAGCTGGATGCTTGGGAGATGGAATTGGATACAGAAACTCTGCTGGCGATGATTCACCCAGAAGACATAGATGATTTTCACAATTCTATAGCGATCGCCGCCTGTAATTTGCAATCATGGAAATGGGCGGGGAGGTTTATCTTATCTTCAGGACAGACTAAATGGATTCAGTGGGATGCTCAACCTTCCCGCCAAGCAAACGGAAATATTTTCTGGAATGGTTTGCTAGTAGATGTAACCAGTCACTACCAATTAGAATCTGAAGTTGAGCGTCTTTCTTTTTTACTAGGTTTGACTGAACGCTTACAAACTTCCACTGACTTAAATGAGATCGCCGAATTTGCTATCCAACACCTCGTTGAAACTACAAACTCTACTTATGGAGATGTCAAAGTAATTAACAGCATTGATGAAAGTTCTCATGCTTGTCCTGTTGGTAACGATCTGTCTGCTGAATTGGTTGCCGCCTACCGCAAACCCCAAGAAATAGACCAAGAAATAAACCATGACATCCTTAATAGCGAAGGGATGCTGTGGCAAGTAGTAAAAACTGGCGAACCAATATTTGTCAAAGACTATGCTAGTAATCCAAATTCTGTCGCGACATTTGGTCAACCCGAAATTAACAGGATTGGTATTTTTCCGATTTCGGCTACAGATGGGAATGTTATAGGCGTGCTAACTTTAAATTCGCACAATTTCCCGCCCATTAAAGACAGCAATCAACAAGATTTAATCCTAGCTGCTTGCCGCATTTTGGGAGTTCGTATTGAGCGGACAAAAGCTCAAGAGCGTCTGCTGAAGGCCAATAAAGAATTGGAGCTAACTTCTCAAAAGTTGACCCAAAAAGCACTGCAATTAGAGGAAGCTTTGGACGAACTTAAACAAACTCAAACTCAACTGGTTGAAACCGGAAGAATGTCTTCGCTGGGCAGTTTAGTTGCTGGTATTGCCCATGAAATCAATAATCCTGTGAGTTTCATTTACGGTAATTTACCCCACGCCTCAAAATATTTTATTGATGTCCTAACCTTGATGGAAGTTTATCAGCAAAGCTATCCCCATCCCGCCCCACGAATTGAAGAGGCAATAGAAGATATTGACTTAAATTTTATCAAGGAAGACTTGCCTAGACTGCTAGTTTCTATGCAAGCAGGAGCGGAGCGAATTCGCAACATTGTCTATTCTTTGCGGAACTTTGCCCGTCTTGATGAAGCCGACATCAAAGCGAGTGACCTTCATGAAAGTATTGATAATATTTTAATGATTTTGGATAGTCGTTTAAAAAAATACGGTTCTCGTGTTGAAATTCATGTGATTAAAGAATACGGTAAACTCCCACTTGTTGAGTGTTATGCAGGGCAACTAAATCAGGTGTTAATGTACATTATAATGAATGCTATTGATGCTTTGGAAGAAGGCAATTCAGGGAAAATAACGAAGGAAAATTTTAGTGCGCCTACAATTAGAATTAGTACGGAAGTTAGTAATAGTAATACAGTATTAATTGGGATTGCCGATAATGGCCCCGGCATACCTTTGGCATTGCAGCCGCGTTTGTTTGACCCTTTCTTTACTACGAAGTCTGTCGGCCAGGGTACGGGTTTAGGGCTATCAATTTCCCACAGCATTATCACTCAAAAACATAGGGGAAAGTTAAAGTGTATTTCTACACCAGGAGAGGGAGCGGAGTTTATAATTGAGATTCCGCTGTTGGTAGCTAAAGCTGTTTAATATTCAGTTAGCTATGGAGTGCGATCGCCACTCACAGCAATTTTAATCCTTTGCAGTATCTTCATTGGATTTATCAATATCCTCAAAATTTGACTGTTCGGCATCGCTACTTTCAGTTGTCAGAATTTCTGAAAAACCAGCCCTTTTCAGTAGATTATGGAGTAAACCTATTTTTAGAGATTTATTACCATGAATGGGAACGGAAATTCGCACACTTATCCCAGATTTGCCGTAAATGTGATGGCTACCTTGAACTCTTAATAAAATCCAGCCAGCATCTTCTAACAGTTTCGCTAACTGTTTGCCTGACATGGACTTCATACGGCAATCTCCAGAATTCTGTCTCTATCATTCATCTCCACTGATTCAATATCGACTGATAAACATCCTTCTATGGCTTCATAAAGGTTTTGAAGTAATTCCTCAAAGGTTTCTCCCTGAGTAGCACAACCAGGAATAGCAGGAACTTCGGCCCAAAATCCTCCTTCTTCTGCTTCGTGAATTATGACTTTAAGTTTCATAGGTTTTTAGTACTTGGCGGCATACTTTATAGATTAAACAAAGATCGCAAAGAATATCAGGGCTATGTTATTGTAAATAATCGGGATGACAGGATTTGAACCTGCGACCCCCTCGTCCCGAACGAGGTGCGCTACCAAGCTGCGCTACATCCCGAATTGAGTTATGTAAAAATTCTAGCACGCGCGATCGCCACAGGCCAACCCATCACGCCCAAAATCTTAGGACTAACCGCACCTACAACTAGACCAGTAAACTCAGATGCCAAACCCCATCCGTTGTATTATAATAATTTCTAACACTTCAGCACATAGAGGCAGTCGTGACAGTTAAGCCAGAGTGGTTGCGAGTCAAAGCCCCCCAGTGGGAACGAGTCGGCAATGTTAAAGAAATTCTGCGGGATTTAGCCCTCAATACCGTTTGCGAAGAAGCATCCTGTCCCAACATCGGCGAGTGCTTCAACTCTGGCACGGCTACTTTTCTAATTATGGGCCCCGCCTGTACCCGCGCCTGTCCCTATTGCGACATCGACTTCGAGAAAAAGCCCAAACCGCTTGATATAACTGAACCAGAAAGGCTGGCAGAGGCGGTATTGCGGCTCAAACTCAACCACGTTGTGATTACCTCCGTCAACCGAGATGACTTACCAGACGGTGGTGCATCGCAGTTTAGGCAGTGCATTCAAGCCGTGCGAGAGGTAATGCCGCAAACTACGATAGAAGTCTTAATCCCAGACTTGTGCGCCAATTGGCAAGCTTTAGAAGCAATTCTGGAAGCACAACCAGACGTGCTCAACCACAATACAGAAACAGTTAATCGACTTTACCGCCGAGTGCGTCCCCAAGGGAAATATGAGCGGACAATGGAATTATTGAAGCGCAGCCGGGCGATCGCGCCTTGGGTTTACACTAAATCGGGCATGATGGTGGGATTGGGGGAAACTGACGCGGAAATTCGGGAAACGATGCAGGACTTGCGATCGGTTGATTGCGATATTTTAACTATCGGGCAATATCTGCAACCCACGCAAAAACACTTAAATGTCGAAACTTTTGTACCGCCAGAACAGTTTGCCGCTTGGAGGGAGTTTGGCGAGTCCTTGGGATTTTTGCAAGTTGTGGCTTCTCCTCTCACCCGCAGTTCCTATCATGCTGAGCAAGTTAGAGCTTTGATGCAGCTTTATCCCCGCCAGAAAATTAAAAATTAAAAATTAAAAATTAAACACTTGAATTGAGACTTACGTAGCGAATGTGGGCAATTAATAAAGTTTTGTAAAGATTTAGGTGGAATTGGGGAAGTGATCGGGAACCAACATCAATGGTGATGAAGATTATCTTAGCTTCTGACGAAAGTCACCCCCTAGTAGCTGATATTTTCCCTATACTAGCTAGCAAATAGAGAAGCATAACCCTCTTTACAGACAACCTGGCTGTTCAATGCTAGAGTCGCTGGCTAATCCCGCTAATGTTCTCAAACATTGCCCGGGCCTGAAACCTAACAGATCGCAGCACGGATGTCCGCAAAGCGGGAAACGGAACTAATAGCGGTGATGCTTCGTCTTAAGACAGGGGGCATCATATTTAAACAAACCGCCGCTAAGCGCAGCATCTTGTTACCCGGAGCAACTGAGAGAATCACTATGCCACCCACCTCTTTTTACGCTGAAGCCGAATACGACGAGCAACTGCAAGGGCATTCCTTGCAACCCGACGTAGTGGAGGGCGATGCCGAACAAGCCGTGGAAGACCTCCAAGAAGATGAGATAGAGGTCTTGGATGGAGACACAGCTAAATTCAACAACACTGCCAGCCGCCGCACTACTGATTTAGTGCGCTTGTACCTTCAAGAAATCGGTCGGGTTCGTTTATTAGGTCGAGATGAAGAAGTCTCTGAAGCCCAAAAAGTCCAACGCTACATCAGGCTGCTAGAGTTGCGAAATACCGCAGCAGAGCAGGAGGAAGGGCTAATTCGTCGTTATGTTGAGTTAATTGAAGCACGCGATCGCTTGGCTGCTCAGTTGGGCCACCGCCCCTCCCTAGAACGGTGGGCTGCATTAGCAGGTGTCGCTGAGGTATCCGAATTGAAGCGGATCATGGCTGAAGGCAAGCGCCGCTGGGCTGAGTTGGCAGGTGTGACACTAGAAGCTTTAGATCAAATGATTACTGAAGGCATCCAAGCCAAGGATCACATGATCCAAGCTAACTTGCGACTGGTGGTATCTGTTGCGAAAAAGTATCAAAATCGGGGCTTAGAACTTTTAGATTTAATCCAAGAAGGTACTTTGGGCCTGGAGAGGGCAGTTGAAAAGTTCGATCCAACACGGGGCTATCGCTTCAGCACCTATGCCTACTGGTGGATTCGTCAAGGAATTACGCGAGCGATCGCAACCCAAAGCCGCACTATTCGCCTCCCCGTCCACATCACAGAAAAGCTTAACAAAATCAAGAAAGCCCAACGTAAAATCTCTCAAGAAAAAGGCCGGACGGCAAGTATTGAAGATATCGCCGCTGAGTTAGGCATGACTGCACCCCAAGTGCGAGAAGTATTACTCAGAGTTCCACGTTCTGTTTCCCTGGAAACTAAAGTAGGCAATGAGAAGGATACTGAGTTAGGAGATTTGCTCGACGATGCCGATAGCGTTTCTCCAGAAGAACTGCTGATGCGGGAGGCTTTACACCGCGACTTGCAGCAACTTCTAGCCGATTTAACCAGTCGGGAACGAGATGTGATCTTGATGCGGTTTGGTTTGGGAGATGGACATCCCTACTCTCTGGCAGAAATTGGTCGAGCTCTTGACTTGTCGCGAGAACGAGTCCGCCAAATTGAAGCTAAAGCTTTGCAAAAGTTGCGCCAGCCCAAGCGCCGCAACCGAGTACGGGACTATTTAGAGTCTTTGACTTAGTATAGCTAGGGAAGAAGGGGCTAGGGACTAGGGGCTAGGGGCTAGGGAAGAAGGGGCTAGGGACTAGGGGCTAGGGACTAGGGGAAGAAAGGGGTTAGGAAATAGAAAATAGGGTAAGAGAAGAAGAAAATTCTTGATTTCTTTTAACCTCTACCTCTCTCTTCTCTTTATTTCCCTAGTCCCTAGTCCCTAGCCCCTAGCCCCTTCTTCCCCGTTTATTGATTTTTTTTTAATTAATGCTAATAATCTAATCGCTATTGATTCTCAATAATCTTTAATACTTGAAAAAATATAGAATTCTTGTGTATGATTGTCAATAGGAAGACTTTTTTGAAAAGCTGACTATGGTACTTTACACAGCGACATCATTTAAATCCGAACTCAACGACAAAGGCTGGCGGATGACTCCTCAGCGGGAGACTATTTTGCACGTCTTTCAAAATTTGCCAAAGGGCAATCACCTGAGTGCGGAGGATCTTTACAATGTGCTACAAAATCGAGGGGAACGGATCAGTCTGTCCACTATTTACCGAACTCTGAAGTTAATGGCAAGGATGGGTTTGCTGCGAGAACTGGAACTGGCAGAAGGTCACAAACATTATGAAATAAATCAGCCTTACCCACACCACCACCATCACCTTGTCTGCGTTCAGTGTAACAAGACTATTGAGTTCACCAATGACTCGATCTTAAAAATTGGCATGAAGCAGTCTGAAAAGTCCGGTTTGCATTTGTTGGACTGTCAGTTAACAATTCATACAGTTTGTCATGAGGCGTTGCGGATGGGATGGCCATCTTTGCTTTCGAGTAATTGGTCATGTCCGAAGGCGATCGCAGATGCAGGACACACAGATATAGCTCACTTAGATACGTCACACTTAGATGAGGAATAAAACCCGCTCTTGAAATTTGGGATGAACAAGCATTGCGATCGTTAGTTAGGACTTACGCAAAAGCAATATAATTGTGTTATTGCCAATCCGATCGAGCAATTGTCACTCTTGATTTTTATTTCGATTGCGTAAGTCCTGTTATCATTTTTAACTCCAAAAAACCCAAAAGTTGTCGAACTGAGGGGGAATTTAACTGATAATTTGAATGGACAAAGTGTATTGAATATCCGACGTAACACCAGCACCTCTAAAGTTACCAGAAATAGGGGCGGCGTAGCGAGGGATGGCACTAGCAGCTAGGACAATATGGCGATCGCTAACTACCAAACCCTGTGTAGGATCGTATCCCAGCCAACCAGCACCCGGTAAATATACTTCGGCCCAAGCATGGAGATGCCGTTCTTCTTGCTCAGGAACTCCTTCCTGATAGCCGCTGACAAATCTTGCAGCTAGCCCAACAGCGCGACAAGCTTCGATAAAAATAATTGCCATATCGCGGCAGGAACCTAACTTTTGATTCCAGGTAATTCCGGCCGGAAACGGATCGCCAGTTTCCCTAACTGTCTGCTCGCAATTTTGATAAATTCGCTGGTTAAGTTCGCTGAGAAAGTTAACCGTTTGACCATTTGTTGCTTGCCAAATCTCTTGTGCTAACTCCATTATTACGGGGCTACTAATAGGTTGTAAATATGGCGCAAGCTGAGCCAGCACTGGTGCTGGATAATCTGTAATTGGCAACTGCATTGCCCAAGGCTCTACTAGGTAATTAAAGGGATTTGTACAGTGGGTTTCGACTTCAGAGGTAATTTTAATACTGAGTTGGTTTGTAGGCTGTGTAAACCACAGCTTAATAGTATTATTTCCTTCCCAATCTAGTACCTCAGAAACTCCGGCTGCTTCGGGAGTTACTTCTAAGGAAAAAGCCCGTAGGGACTGAAAACCGCAAGAGCGGGCTCGCAACCTCACTGTATGAGGCTCTAGATCAACAAATCGGCTGTAACTATAAGTAGTGATATGAACAATTTTGTAGAGCATTTAGTAGTTGTTAGTTGTTAGTTGTTAGTTGTTAGTTGTTAGTTGTTAGTTGTTAGTTGTTAGTTGTTAGTTGTTAGTTGTTAGTTGTTGGTTGTTGGTTGTGCGATCGCTCCTAGCTTTCCCAATCGGAGCGATCGCCTGAGTCATTGCTGGGGATGCTCTGAAAAGATTGCTACAGATGAGCCAATTAAACCGAGTCAGACTGCTAACCCGCAGAAAAAGATTCGAGAGTTGAGACTCCCACCCCTCAAGGGGCGATACTAGCGGCGCGGTCAATTTCTGTCAGATCGGAGGCTTTAGCTTGTTAGGCGCGATCGCCCGGTTGGTGAAGCTGATGTTTAAGGAATTGCTAGCTGCGTTTAAGTAAATTACCCAGTCCATCTCCCTCATCTCCCTTATCTCTCCTAGCACTAATCCATTGCGCTAACACAAGGGTTAAGGCGATCTGAGGGATCGCGCGATCGCCCCTTCTAACGGACAAGCCACTTTACATCGCAACCGACAACATGGGAAGAGGGAGATCGGGGATTGGGGCAATTTCCAACTCAAAACTCCAAACTCCTTTTCCTTAACCTCTTGATTATTTGTAAACATTCGTTATTATTAAATAATAAGACTGATTGGTAAATCAACTGATTTCTCTCCGTTGCCCACAGCAAAGTACCCAGAGAAGACAAGCTCGACGGTTGGTTTCAACTTTTTGCTTGCCTGAATTCAGAAATTTAGCCGTTAGTCCAGCAAATTAGCCTGAAAAAAAGGAGCTATCTGTTCAATGGAGGAAATTGAAAAGGTACTGGAAGAAATCACGGAATGGATTCGCAAGCTCATAGAAGCTCTGCTGAGCCCAGACACTCAACCAGAACCCGAACTTATTCCCATTCCAGTCAACGAACCAAAGCGTCCCAGATAACCGCAGTGGATTTGAGATTGGCAAAAGGATTCAGCTCTCTGTGACATCCCAAATCAAAAATCAGAAATAAAAATTAATTTCGCTGGAATTGTTGGAATTGTTAAATATCCTGGTGTTGCACGGCCCCAATCTCAATCTATTGGGTCAGCGAGAACCTGGAGTTTATGGCAGTGCAACTTTAGATGACATCAACCAGTTGTTAGAGGAAGAAGCGCAAGCCCTCCAGGTTAAAATTTCTATCCAGCAGTCCAATCATGAAGGCGTTTTGGTGGATGCAATTCAGTCAATGCTAGGGCAACACCAAGGTCTGCTGATTAATGCTGGAGCTTATACCCATACCAGCGTAGCAATCCGAGACGCGATCGCTGCCGTTAATGTTCCTGCGGTAGAAGTTCATCTGAGTAACATTTACCGCCGCGAGCTTTTTAGACACCATTCGTTTATTGCGGCGGTGGCGATTGGTCAAATCAGCGGTTTTGGCGCGGATAGTTACCGTTTGGGGTTACAAGCTTTGGTTCATCACTTGAAAAGAGGGGCTAGGGGCTAGGGGCTAGGGGCTAGAAAAGAAGGGAACAAGAGGGCTAACTGAAATGCGTTACTCCCTGTTAAATAAGTTTCAAGGTGTGCTACTAGGTGCAGCATTAGGGGAATTATTAGGCATTGAATACCAAAGGCAAATATTAAGTTGTAGCGATCGGAATGAAGATTTTAACCGCAGTTCAAACAAGATAAAATTGCCAAATTTCCGGCTGGGTGCGACACGAGTTGAAATAAACTCCCTCAACCGTGACTTCCAGCTTAACAATAGAGCATCTGCTAGCAGCGCTTATCTTGCTTACCTCTGGGGTAAAAGCTTGATACAGATGAGAGGTTTAGATTTAAAAGACTGGAGGGACATTTGGGTTGGAGTTTCTAACTCAGAATTTACAAAAGTTAACTCTTCACCAGACGATCCAAAGGCTGGCAGATCGGCACTAGACATATTACCGAGACAAAATTTAACTTCACCCTTAGCCCTTCACCCTTCATCTTTGATTCTTCAGCCTTCAGCAGCAGCAGTTGCTACTTTACCAGTAGCGATGTTTTTTCATGAAAATAAAGCTAAACTACGAGAAAAGCTAGAACAAGTAGCTGGGGTTTGGCAAGCACCCAGCCAAATTGAACAAGATGTAGCAGTAGGGACTTTAAGCGTAGGATACGCGATCTCGCGTGCGCTTAAAGAAAAACTCCACCCCTCCGTCTTAATTCCCGAAACCCTTACCTATCTTGGGGTAGATATGCCGTTAGCAACTTTACTGCTAAAAGTACAGATATTATTAGAGCAGAATGCTAGTTTAGAGGCAGCTCAGACTCAGCTTTGTAAAAGTGCAGTCGATGCACAGAGGCAAGAGGTAACAGAGGGAAGCTTAGAAGCCAAGTTTGTCAGTCCTTCATTTTTTCTTCCGATTGCCTTAGCTTTTTACTGCTTTCTGAGTACCCCAGAAAATTTGCGCTTAGCAGTTATCCGCGCAGCGCAGATGGGAGTAGAACCCCAGCTCACTTGCAGTTTGGTGGGGGCCCTGTCGGGAGCTTATAATGGCGCTGTCAGCATTCCTGTAGAATGGCGAGTCGCATTAGAAACAAATTCTGAAGCAGGGCGTGAGAATTCGGATCGATCGCCTTTACTTTGGGGTACGGTAAGTATAGGGGAAATTATGGAATTAGCAGCTAACCTCTTGGCTGTTTGGTCTGGAGTATACCACAGCTCGGCCTCTAGCGCATCACCACAACCTCCTGTTGTGGCAGCACCTTATGTGATTAGGCCTCATAGAGTTTAGAGTTTTTGAGATTTTAGATTCAGGAGTGAAAGAAATTCGGTGTGAATAGCGATCGCTAACTGTTTGCGCCTCACCGAGTCTAGTTTTAAGAGATAAAAAACTTAGAACTAGGCACTAATCAGTATCCAGAGTCAGGCAAAATATCTGACAGGGCTGCTAAATAACTTCGATGTAGCTTTGATATAAATGAATACGCTCCACTCTCTTGCTGCTAGCTTTATTGAGCAGCTAAACGCTGTCCGCAGGGTAAGCAAACACAGCGCTAACACACAAACGACTAATGGCGGTTTAGCACATACTGCACAAAGCCACCAGCATCTACTATCTCCCATGCCCCTCTCACCGGGGCTTGTTGAGACTGTCGCTCCTTCTAGGGTTCAAAGCTCAAAATCCTGTCCTAAAGGTAGAGCAAGATCGCCTTGGCTGCTAGTAGTAGCTGTGGTGTCTCTGACGGGGACAATGGGACATCGCTTTTACAATCAGCCGAAATTGGATGTGGGAACTAAAGCTCCCCAGACAATCAAAGCTCCAGCTAGTGCTAGTATCCCCGATCGCAAAACCACCGAAGAGCAGCGCAAAGAAGCCCGCACGGGTGCAGTACCAGTGCTAGCCATCGATTCTAGTGCCGATCGCCACATCTATCAGGAAATTCAAAAATTTCTGGTACGGGGTAACGAACTACGACAGCTCGCAGGGCCATTTCCTTTTGTCAGCATAGAAGTACTCTCTACTACTGTGCAGAGTTACTTAAGGCAGTGCCAAGAGTGGGAATGGCGAGCTGTACTCGCAGAGCTCGATGACGAAAAAATCGGGAATACAAAGTCGAGTCCAGAGCAATTCCCAGCCGCAAAGCAGATCGTCAATAAATCTGTAGAGCAAGCAGTTGCAGAACTTGAAGCTTACCGTTTGGTAGTATCGCAGGAAGATTTTAACAGACTCACAGAAAATATCTCCCAGGCTCGTAAAGGTTATTTCAACGCCTTAGAGGAACTCTCCAAGCAATCAGTTTCAGCACTGGGAGAGATCTATGATTCCTCTTTATTGGAGTTATCCGATGCAGCTTGGTTGCAAACGCAAACCGGAATTAACCGTACAGCCAGCCGGATGCTGGCTCAAGGCATTCCGCCGGGACTGCCTAAAGATATCCTAAAGGAAGCCGTCAGACAACAAGTAATGGATGTGATGCCGACGGAAACTCAACCTTTAGCGGTGAAGAGCTTAGGGGCAATTTTGCAGCCAAATCTGGTTAGGGATATAGAAGCAACCAAGCAGCTAGCCGAACTTGCCGCTCAAAAGGTCAAACCGGTGATGGCAACTGTGGAAGAGGGCGAGATTATTGTTAAAGAAGGCGAGGAAATCACCCTGTCCGATTTTGTGTTGCTAGACCACTTTAGTTTGAGCCGTCGGGAAGTAAATTGGGTAGGGTTAACGGGGTTTGTCTGCCTAGTTAGCGGCGCAATTGGAGTTGTGCTGTTGGTGGAGAGGTACTACCGTCTACGGCGCAGAGATCATTTGCTGTTGTTGCTGTTGACGCTGAGTACGCCAGTGCTGCTGACTGTGGGCATTCCTTGGACGAGTTTACCCGCGATTGGGATTCTGGCCGGTAGCTTTTACGGTTCGGCTGTAGGAGTAACAGTGGTGGGCCTGCTTTCGGCAGTATTGCCGATTGGCTTAGAAATTGACGGGATTCATTTGTTGGCAAGTGCAGCCGGCGGTTTGCTGGGTGCGCTTATGGCTGGGCGACTGCGATCGCGCGAGGAACTAGCTCTGTTAGGAGTGGGGGTAGGTGTAACTCAGGGCATGGTTTACCTGTTGTTTACTCTGATTGGAAGCGCCACTGGTGGCTCGATTTGGTATGCGTTAGTCAGTACAGTGATTTTGCAAAGTCTGGGCGGGGTGGCTTGGAGTATTATCGCTCTCGGTCTCAGTCCGTATTTAGAACATTTGTTTGATTTGATCACGCCGATTCGTTTAGCGGAATTGGCTAACCCCAACCGTCCGCTGCTCAAAAGGTTGGCTGCGGAAGCACCAGGGACGTTTCAGCACACTTTATTTGTGGCTAGCTTGGCTGAAGCTGCGGCGCGATCGCTCGGTTGCAATGTGGAACTGGTGAGGACTGGCACATTATACCACGATATCGGCAAAATGCACGATCCGCTGGGATTCTGTGAAAATCAGATGAGTGGCCCGAATAAGCACGATCAAATTAATGACCCTTGGGTGAGTGCAGATATTATTAAAAAGCACGTTACTGAAGGGTTGGCGATGGCGAAGAAATATCGATTACCCAAGGCAATTCAGGCGTTCATCCCGGAACATCAAGGGACAATGTTAATTGCTTATTTCTACCACCAAGCACAGCAAATTGTTGCCGAACAAGAAAGAATTGCTAATGGGAAGGAATATGCGAATACAAAATTAAAAGTTGCAAATCGAGTCTTGAGGGAGAAAGATTTTCGTTACGATGGGCCCATACCTCAGTCGCGAGAAACAGGAATTGTGATGTTAGCAGATTCTTGTGAGGCGGCTTTGCGATCGCTTAAAGATGCCACTCATGAGGAAGCTTTGAGCATGGTTAATAAGATGATGAGGGCTAGATGGCAAGATAATCAGTTGATTGATTCGGGGTTGACGCGGGAAGATTTAGCGGAAGTCGCGGAAATTTTTGTGCGGGTTTGGGAACAGTTTAATCATAAGCGGATTGCTTATCCGAAAGCGGTTTTAACTCCCAGATAAGCTCAGAAATAGGGAAGATAAAATATGGGAGAGATGAATATGGGCGGGGCGGGTTTATAAGATTTGTCGATACCGATAGCAAATCTCGGCGAACCCACCCCTTGTATCTATAGAATTGATAAAATCTGTAATCAAAAAAATTATGAACAACTTCTCAGATATAGTTGTATCAGCAGAAATGGAAGTTAAAATTATTTACGATCGCCCCGGCTTGACCGATCGCCTCAACTCTTGTCGGTGACAGTAGCAAATATCTAGGTGAATCGGCCCCTAGAAAGATGGTAAAATTAGGAATGCTAAAATAATATAAAAATTGTAAGGTAAGTTCACCGAAGGATTTTGTCACCGATCGATAATCTCGATCGACCTGTCCTCGTCAACCGATAAAAGTTATCAACCGTCCCCGTATCCTAATTTTTAAGACTAGCTCCAGAGGAATAGTATAATGGCATTAAAAGAGCAGCAACCACCAGAGTCAAATAAATCAGTTAATAATTCGGAGGCCAAACCTGCGGAAAGTTCCCTATGCGATGCTGCTGGACAAGTGGTAGCAGGAATCGGAGATGCGATCGCACAAGCCACATCCGAAGCCGGAAAAGCAGGCGCGATCGCCACAGAAGCAATTGGTACAGCAGCAACTACAGCAGCAAAACAAACTCAGGATTTGTTAGACTTGGCTACTGAAGAAGCGGGAAAATTGCTGGGGATGGTGGGCGATAACCCCATACTCAAACAAGTTCTCAAAGTTTTTAGGGCTGACTGGCTGCTGAGTTTAGCTGGTTCTGTGGATATCGCAAGTGCGGAGGCTGCTGTTAGAAAGTTGCAGCAGGAATATCCACAGGAAAGTCCGAGTGAGATCGCTCACCGAATTATGGTAGAGAAAGCTGTCTATGCAGGCGGAATTGGCTTAGTAAGCAGCGTTTTGCCTGGGGTGGCGGTGGCACTGCTGGCGGTGGATTTGGTGGCTACAACCCAGTTGCAGACGGAAATGCTTTATCAAATTGCCGCAGCTTATGGGATGGATTTGCATTCTCCGGCGCGGCGGGGAGAAGTTTTAGGGATTTTTGGGCTGTCGTTGGGAGGATCGCGAGCACTGAAGGCGGGTTTGGGATTGCTGCGAAATGTCCCTCTGGCAGGGATGGCGATCGGCGCGAGTACGAATGCAGTTATGCTTTATACACTAGGCTATGCAGCTTGTCGGTTTTATGAAGCCAAGGTGAATCCTTTGACATCGCCAGCGGCGGCGCAGGAGATTCAGAGGGAAAGTGAGGAATATTTAACAGTGGCGATCGCACAACAAGCAATCGTCGATCAGATTTTGGTTCATCAGATTTTAGCAAGTTATCCCGATAAGTCTTGGTCGGATATTTTGCCAGAATTGCAAGCATTAAATTTAGCCCCAACCACACTGGATGTAATTGCTGCTAATATTCAATCGCCAGTACCTTTAGAGCAGCTTTTGGATAAGCTCAATCGCGACTATGCAATGGCTTTACTGGCTAGATGCTACACAATTTCTCAGCTAGATTGCGTGGTAACGGAGCAAGAACAGAAGCTAATGGTAGCGATCGCATCTAAGTTTAATATTGACTTAAAGGCAGTCGAAGAAACTGTAAAATCTGAGTTAACCAGGAGCGATTGTGCTTAAAAATTGGTAATTGTTAACAGTTAACTGTTAACAGTTAACAGTTAACTGTTAACTGGTAATGGCTAATTGCTAATCGCTAATCGCTAATCGCTAATTGCTAATTACCAATCTCCCCTGCTCCCCCGCTCCCCCGCTCCCCCGCTCCCCCGCTCCCCCTCTTTCCCTAGCCCCTAGCCCCTAGCCCCTAGTCCCTTCTTCTCACACAAAGCCGCGATCGGCTACTATAATCAAAATGCTTCTCCCTGGTAAAACCTGTACCGCAACTAAATAGGCGATCGTCGCCAAAACTTCTGCCCTAGCCTCTAGAGGCACTAAAATCCCTCATAACTACCTCATAACTACTAGGATGGGGTTTAAAGTTATGGGATAGAGGCAAACTGTAAGAATTGTCTTCTTCTCAGGAACTTCCTCCCCGGAAAATTATTCAAAACTATAGAGCTTCTCAGCGATCCGCTCTGTTTTACCTACACCTAAGTAACCGCCATGAACACTCTACTTAACAGCCCTCAACTTAGCCTCAGCCGCATAATATCGCAATCTCTGATCGTAGGAGCCATTTCCGCAGCAGGTTTACTAACAGGAGTCGTGCCCGGTTTGTCGGGACAATCCCCAACCCTGGTTTTCGGTTCCGCCGCCCAAGCTCAAGAGATTTCCAACGAAGAGATCGCTAACTATGCCCGTGCTGTCTTAGCAATCGAACCTAGACGGCTCGAAGCCGTAAAAGAAATTAAAGGCATGGTAGGTTCAGTTCCCCCAGTTGTTTGCAACGAAACTAGAAGTATTAACAGACTCCGAGGCGACGTTCGTGGAGTAGCAGTGAATTACTGTGATTTCGCCAGAAAAATTATAGAAAGTAATAAGTTGACAGTTTCTCGCTTTAATGCAATTACTCTGAGTCAGCAAGCAGATCCAGTTCTCAAACAGAGAATTCAAGCTGAGTTACTGCGCCTTCAACAAAGCGGCAATCAATAAAATAGAGTATAGGGAACAGGGGATTCTTCTAGTTATGCCTATCCCCACCTCTATTTTTCTCTCTCTTCCCTTCTGGTTAATAAGGGTATGCAATGTTTAATTCACAAAATTATGCTTGGATGTTAACCAGTGCCAGATAATAGGCAAGTAATATGAATTAACATCAATTAGGACACTCGCTCGTGGCTCAAACCATTTAAACTTTAACAGTTAAGAATTAATAGTTAACTGCATAATAGTTAACTGCATAGCATTTTTGCTTGTTGAATCCATTCTTGGGCTTGTTCCACAGAGGGACACAAATCCCGCCGCTGCATTGTCGCCACATAAAACCGTAAAATTTGTTGGTGCAGCCTGTGAATGGGAATTTCCGCCAACTGCTTCGCAGAGGCGACACCAGCGTGAAGCAAAAGCCCGCAATATTGACACCCAACACTCGGAATCCGAGCCAGATCGGCTAGAGCCACCCATTTGTTAAGATGTTGAACGTGAATTTGCAACTGATTTGCCAAGGCCAATCGGCGATCGCTAGTTGTAGCTTTTTTGAGCAATTGTCCAGTAGTGGCAATACCGCACTCTTGCAGTAGAGATTCATTCTGATGGCTCAATCCTGGCAATTGTGCGATCGGCCAGTCAGTAGTTTGGAGGGGAGTGCGGCGAGATTTTTGAGAAGTTCCCATAGATTTTTATGATTTATAGCAGTAAGGAAGAAGGAAGAAGGTAATAAAAGACAATGGTTTCAGCAGTTTGGTATAAAATAGTCAGGGTAAAAGACCCTGACTTATTAACTACATTTTATCATGGAAATTTCCAACAACTACGATTTCCTAGCAACGGCACTCCGCCAGCGTCGGCAAAAACTAGCCACTTTAATTAATTTTCCTATAATTCTCTGGTCAGGTCGCAGTATTTCGCGTAATTATCCAGCGAATACCTTCCCATTTCGGGCTAGCAGTCACTTCCTCTACTTTGCAGGTTTACCTTTAGAAAATGCCGCCATTCGTCTAGAATCTGGGAAATTAGAACTGTTTATAGATAACGCACATCCAAGTAACGCGCTCTGGCATGGAGAAATGCCGAAAAGAGAAGAAATTGCCGAGAAAATAGGTGCTGATGCTGCTTTTCCAATGGCAAATTTGGAGTCCCGTACAGCGGGTGCTGCTACTATCCCCGTGCAGGATTATCGTACCCTATTAAAACAGTCTCAAACTCTTAATCGCCCTCTTCCTTCAGCGAAATCACCAGAAGGAATTGACTTAGAATTAACCAAGGCAATTATATCTCTGCGCCTCACCCATGATGCAGCAGCTTTAGGAGAATTACGTCAAGCTAGTGCTGTTACTGTAAAAGCTCATAAAGCCGGGATGGTGGCAACAGCAAGCGCTAAAACGGAAGCGGCGATTCGTGCGGCAATGGAAGGTCATATTATCGCAGAAAATATGACTTTTGCCTATCCGAGTATTGTAACTGTGCGAGGAGAAGTTTTGCATAACGAACAGTATCATCACCCGGTACAAACTGGAGACTTACTGTTAGCAGATGTGGGTGCAGAGACAGCAATGGGATGGGCGGGTGACGTGACGCGCACTTGGCCTGTTTCTGGTAAATTTTCACCGACTCAGCGAGATATTTATGATGTAGTATTGGCAGCTCACGATGCTTGTATTGCTAAGATAGTCCCTGGGGTAGAATATCGAGATATTCATCTTTTAGCTGCTCAGGTTATTGCTGAAGGATTGGTAGATTTAGGCATTTTGCAAGGGAAGCCTGATGATTTAGTAGAAATGGATGCTCACGCACTCTTTTTCGTGCATGGAATTGGGCATTTAATCGGTTTAGATGTTCACGATATGGAAGATTTTGGAGATTTGGCTGGCTATGAGGAAGGAAGAGTAAGGAGTAGCCGTTTTGGGTTAGGCTATCTGCGTCTCCATCGCACTTTACGCCCTGGGATGCTAGTATCAATTGAACCTGGATTTTATCAAGTTCCGGGAATTTTGAATAAGTTGGAAAATCGCTCAAAATATAAGGATGTCGTGAATTGGGATAAGCTGAATAAGTTTGCTGATGTCCGGGGAATTCGGATTGAAGATGATGTGTTAGTGACAGAAGCAGGAACAGAAGTATTAACAGCTAACTTACCTACTCATGCAGATGAGATTGAGCAGTTGGTAAAAGGATAGTTATAGGTCATTAAGCCCTAAATTATTCTAAGAGCCAAGCAAATAACTCCCCCACAGTCAAGCTCACTTCACTGGCAAATGAGGGTACAATTAATTGTTCTTGTGGTTCATCAAATACTATCGGTTGTTGATTGGGAAGAAAAACAAATACTGTTTGCTCGCTAGGATCTATTAACCAACCTAATTGCGTTCCGTGATTCAGACAATGCAAAATATTTTTTGTTACTTTAGTTTGACTTTGATCGGGGGATAGGATTTCAATTGTCCAATCAGGAGCAATATTAAACACATTGGCGACACCGCCATTCTCTTTGCGCGGAATTCTATCCCACAGAAATACAGAGACATCGGGAACTGTTGATCGGCCGCCAAATGTACACCGCAGTTCTGTATATGCTCGTCCAATCCGTTTAGGTTTAAGAACTGCATTTATAACAGGAGGAAGTTCAGTCTGAATTGTGCTGTGTTCACCTTGAGGCATTGGCTTTTGGATAATTTGACCGTCAATGTATTCGCTGGCAGGTTTTGTTTCTGGCAGCTTCAGAAACTCATCTAATGTTAAGGGTTTAGCTGGTGCTTGTACCATTTTATTACATCTCCACAATTTTTATGTTTATATTTTATCTTTTTCAGGTGGGCATTGCCCACCTATATAACTGCTTTCTCAATCATTCTAATAACCAACCAAATAATTCCCCCACAGTCAGGATAAATTCACTAGCAAATGAGGGGACTATTAATTGTTGCTGTGGCTCATCAAATACTATCGGGTGTTGATTGGGAAGAAAAACAAATACTGTTTGCTCATTGGGATCTATTAACCAACCCAATTGCGTTCCGTGATTCAAACAATGCAGAATATTTTTTGTTACTTTAGTCTGACTTTGATCGGGCGATAGGATTTCAATTGTCCAATCAGGAGCCAGCTTAAACACATTAGCAACTTGGCCATTTTCATCGCGGGGAATTCTATCCCAAAGAAATACAGAGACATCAGGAACTGTTGAGCGCCCCCCAAAGGTACACCGCAGTTCTGGATATGCGCGTGCAATTTTATCTGGCTTTACTACTGCATTAATTGTGATAATTAATTCAGCTTGAACTGTACTGTGTTTTCCTTGAGGCATTGGCTTTTGGATAATTTGACCGTCAATGTATTCGCTAGCCGGTTTGGTTTCTGGTAGCTTCAGAAACTCATCTAATGTTAAGGGTTTAGCTGGTGCTTGTACCATTTTATTGCATCTCCACAATTTTTATGTTTATATTTTATCTTTTTCAGGTGGGCATTGCCCACCTTACAAGACTACTTCAGACCTTCAACTAATAGATTGCGAGCGCTTTCTAAAGCTTCTTTTAATTTACTCGCATCTCGTCCTCCAGCTTGAGCCAAATTAGGTCGGCCGCCGCCGCCACCGCCGCAAATTTTAGCAATTTGCCCGATAAACTTGCCAGCTTGCAAACCTTTTTTATTGACATCAGCACTAAAAGCTGCTACTAAACTCACCTTATCTGCTTCGGGAACAGAAGCCAAAACTACAGCAGCATTACCTAATTTTTGCTGCAACCTTTCAGCAGCAGTTTTCAGTGCTTCTGTATCCACATCTCCCAATTCAGCAATGATAATTTTGAACTCGCCAACTGACTCAGCACTGCTCAATAATTGGTCAGATTTAGCAATCGCCAGTTCCGATTTCAACGCTTCCAATTCTTTTTGATTGGCTTTCAATTCATTCTGTAAATTAGTGATGCGGTTCGGCAATTCTTCAGGTTTAGCTTTAAAGCGATCGCCTAAATCTCTAACAACCTTATCCCGCACGTTCAGATAGTCTAAAACAGCTTGTCCCGACACGGCCTCAATGCGGCGAATACCAGAGGATATACCCGTTTCTGACACGATCTTAAACAACCCAATTTCTGCCGTATTGCTAACGTGAGTTCCCCCGCACAATTCCATCGAAACGCCGGGAAAATCAATCACCCGCACCACATCGCCGTACTTCTCGCCAAACATGGCAACTGCACCTTTTTTCTTTGCTTCGGCAATCGGCATTTGAGCAATTTCAGCCAGGTGAGCTTCAGCAATCCAACTATTAATCAGATCTTCAATTTTTTGCAACTCTTCCGCAGTTATGGAACGGGGACAATTGAAGTCAAAACGCAGGCGATCGAAATCTACTAGCGAACCCGCTTGAGAAATAGAATTGTCAACAATTTGCTTTAAAGCTGCTTGCAACAAGTGAGTTGCACTATGGTTTGCTTGAACGCGACGGCGGCGGCTATTATCAACTTGTGCAGTCATGCTATCACCCACCCTCAGAGTACCGCGTTCGATGCGACCAAAATGCACAAAGAAATCAGATTCCTTCTTAACATCTTCAATTTTTACCAAAATTGAATCGCCCGATAAATCGCCGCGATCGCCGATTTGTCCGCCTGATTCCGCATAGAAAGGTGTTTGGTTCAAAATAACTTGTATTTCGCTTTCTTCGCTAGCTTCCTCAACAGATTTCCCATTCACTAAGATAACTTTAACTTGAACGTTACTAGACAATTGTTTGTAACCAACAAACTCAGTTGCGTGAATATTTTCAGCCAACTTATCTAGAGAACCTTGCACGGTCAGATCGATAGTTTCGTGAGCATCTTTGCCGCGATTTCTTTGCTCCTCCATCGCCTGCTCGAAACCTTCAACATCAACAGTAAGACCCTGTTCTTCTGCAATCTCCTGAGTTAATTCTAAGGGGAAACCGTAGGTATCGTAAAGAGTAAAAGCATCTTGCCCGTCAATTTGATTTTTACCTTGCTGCTGTAACCGATCGATGATTTCTGCCAACAACTTTTCGCCACGTTCCAAAGTTCTGAGGAAGTTCGCTTCTTCTCTTTCTAATTCAGCCTGAATAGCTGCCGATCGCTGTCTAACATTTGGATAGGCATCTTCGCAAAGTGCGATCGCAGTTTCTGCAACTTTAGTGATAAATCCTCCCTCAATTCCAATCAGCCGTCCGTGACGTACCGCACGCCGAATTAACCGCCGCAGGACGTAGCCACGACCAATATTTGAAGCCCGGATTTCGTCAGCAATCATATTAACTACTGCGCGAATATGATCGCCAATTACTTTTAGAGAAATTTTTGTGTTTTCATCAGCTTGACTGTAGTCAATTCTAGCTATTTCAGCAGCAGTTTTGACGATCGGAAAAATCAGGTCTGTTTCGTAGTTGTTAGGTACTTTTTGGAGGACTTGCGCCATCCGTTCCAGTCCCATGCCGGTGTCAATATTTTGATTTTGCAGAGGAGTAAGATTGCCTGCGGCATCTCTGTTATACTGCATGAATACCAGGTTGTAGATTTCGATAAATCTGGTATCATCTTCGAGGTCAATATCGTCACCTTTTTCGGGGTGAAAATCATAGTAAATTTCCGAACAGGGGCCGCAGGGGCCCGTTGGGCCGGATACCCAGAAATTATCCTCTTCTCCCATACGCTGAATGCGTTGAGGAGGAATACCTATTTCTTTTGCCCAGAGGTCAAATGCTTCGTCATCTTCCCGAAATACGCTGATAACTAAATTTTCTGGAGGTAAACCGAAGACTTCGGTACATAATTCCCAGGCCCAAGCGATCGCTTGTTTCTTGAAATAGTCTCCAAAGCTGAAATTTCCTAACATCTCGAAAAAAGTATGGTGTCTGGCCGTGCGGCCGACGTTTTCGATATCGTTAGTACGGATACACTTTTGGGATGTTGTTGCGCGAGGAGACTGTGGCGATCGCTGTCCCAAAAAAATTGGCTTAAATGGCAACATTCCCGCGATCGTTAGCAACACAGTTGGATCTTCGGGTACTAAAGATGCACTCGGCAAGATTTTATGTCCCCGCTGGGCATAAAAGTCTAGGAATTTTTGCCGAATTTCGCTACCAGACAGAAATTGAGGAGAGGAAGGCATGACAGAAAGGATAAACTATGTAAAGATGTAACATTAGTAAAACTTACATCTATTTTGACATTTATATCGTTAGAATGAGTTATGTAAAGAACTGTCAATTTCAATCAATTCCGCTTGCCTCTCCCAGAAAGTAATGCTAACTTAACAATAGACACCAAGAAACAAGGCACCAAGGAGGCAAAAATAGTTAAGCGGTATTGTAGGCGAGGTGTCTCCGGTCTAGATGCCAGTAACAGCCGAAATTAACCAAGCATAGAGAGTAGTGGCAACGCTCGCTTAAATAGAAGAGTAAAGCCAAACCAGAGTCTAGGAAGACGTGACTATGCTGGAAGCCTAAGAGTAAAGCTGTAGCAATTGTAAACCTTAGTTGTTGATTGTTGACCCTCGCAAAGTTATCTCGTTTGTTAAAAAATCTAAATTTCGCCACTGGCGAACTTGCGATATCGATCGCATCCTACGGGTCTTGTCAATAGCGACAGGGCCCTAAAATTTAGGAATAAAAAATTAAGAATTGCTAATGGCTAATGGCTAATGGCTAATTGAGGAAAAATTCTCCCAGTCTCCCCTTCTTCCTTCTTCCTTCTTCCCTAGCCCCTAGCCCCTAGCCCCTAGCCCCTTCTTCAAATATGTGTGAAAATCCCGGTGAAAAAAGTGAGCTTTTGCACAGCGATACCGTAGAATTACAGCAGGCGGAATCAGCATTAAAACAAGCTTGGGACGAATTAGAAGACCAGCTCGAACAAACGATTGCAAAACTGGAAAAAGAGCGGACAGCGGCAGCAAAGGAACTCAGTAATAGCTTCACTTCATTTAAGAACCAACGCCACCGGGTAGAATCACTATTGAAACGCGCTGATTCCCAATTAGAATTTCATCTAGAAAATCTACCTCTCGCCGTTTTAGAATGGGATCGCCAAAGTTTAAAGCGCTGGTCGTCTCAGGCAGAAAAAATCTTTGGCTGGAAAGCAGAAGAAATCATAGGTCAAGACTGGCACCACTGGCGGTTCATCTTTGACGAAGATTTTGAAGCGGTTCACAATGTATGCGATCGTTTACTAGAAGGTAGCGAAAAACACAACGTCACTTATAACCGTAACTATACCAAAGATGGTTCCGTAATTTACTGCGAATGGTATAACTCTGTTTTGTTTGATGAAGAGGGAAAAGTAAAGTCAATTCTCTCTTTTGCCAGAGATGTAACTGACCGCAAACAAATAGAGGAAAAACTGCACCAGCACCAGCAAGAATTCACGACACTGGTTGAGAATTCCCCTGATATTACAGCGCGATTTGACAAACAACTCCGCCACCTTTACGTCAATAAAGCGGTTGAATTGGCAAATGGAATGCCAGCTTCTACATTCATTGGTAAAACCAACCGAGAACTCGGTATGCCAGAAACTACTTGCGATCTATGGGATGAAACTTTACAAAAGGTTTTCTCCACAGGTCAACAACAAACGATTCAATTTGAGTTTTCTACTCCTACGGGTAAAAAATATTATGATTGCCGAGCAGTACCAGAATTTGCTCAAGACAATTCTGTAGAATCAGTTTTAGCAATTGTTCGCGATATTAGCGCACTTAAGCAAGTCGAAGAACAACTGCGGGAGAGCGAAGCACGATTTCAAATCGCCCTCAAAAATTCCCCCATTGTAGTTTTCAATCAAGACACCGATCTCCGTTATACTTGGATTTATAATCCCACTTTTGGATTTTCTCCAGATTCGATAATCGGTAAAAAAGATAGCGATTTGATTAGTCAGGCCGATGCTGAAAATTTAACAAATATTAAACGCAGAGTGCTTGAAACTGGTATCGGAAGGCGAGAAGAAGTTCAGATGATAGTCGCAGGAGAAGCTTATTTTTATAATCTGACTGTAGAACCTCTGCACGACTCGAATGGCGCTGTAGTTGGTATTACCTGCACTACTACAGATATTAGCGATCGCAAACGGCAAGAAGCACAACTTAAAGAACTCAACGAAACTTTAGAATCTCAAGTTGCCCAGCGTACCGCTGAATTAGAAACTTTCCTTAACGCTCTACCAGACTATATTTTTGTGGTCGATCGCGAAAATATGCAATTGCCTTTTGTTAATAACACTATTGCTAAGGCTAGCGGTTTTGAAAGTAGATATCAAATGCAAGGAAAAACTATTTTTGAGTGTTATCCGCCAGAGTTATCATCAATATTTGCTCAGCAGAATCGGCAAGTATTTGAATCTGGAAAGATGCTACATTGGCAGGAAACTATTACTTTACCCATTGGCACTATCCACTTCGATACTTTTAAAATTCCGCTGAAGAAGCCTAATGGTGAAGTTTACGCTTTAATCGGTACTTCTCGTGATATTACTGAATTAATTGAGACGAAAGAAGCTTTATCAAAACGTACCCAGGAATTAGAAATTGCCAATAAAGAATTAGAAGCATTTTCTTACTCAGTTTCTCACGACCTTCGCGCCCCTTTGCGGCATATTTCAGGCTTTGGAAATGCTTTGAGAAAACAACTAGAACTGACTGGTGCTCTCAGCGATCCTAACACTCTTCGCTATTTGGAATTAATTCAGAATAGCAGCCAGAAAATGGGGCTTTTGATTGACGGAATGCTTACTCTATCGCGCTTAGGACGACGAGAATTAAGGCAAGTTCCTGTTAATTTTAAGCAATTGGCTGAAATTGCTTTCAATTTGGCTTCGCCTCAAATAACAGATGAAGATGGTTTGATAGAATTTGAAATTAGAGAAATGCCTACGGCGATCGCAGATGAAACTTTGCTGCAACAGGTATTTACCAACCTGATCGCTAATGCTGTCAAATTCAGCCGCGATCGCAATCCTGCTAGAATTACTGTAGGTTGTTTATCAGACGGAACAGTTTTTGTCAAGGATAACGGTGTCGGATTCGATATGAAGTATGCAAATCAATTGTTTGGAACCTTCCAGCGACTTCACTCTCAGCAAGGTTTTGAAGGGACAGGCATTGGTTTAGCGATCGCACAGCGAATAATTCACCGTCACGGTGGCAGGATTTGGGCTCACAGTGCGCCTGGTCAAGGAGCAACTTTTTACTTTAAACTGTTATAACTAGGGGCTAGGGGCTAGGGGCTAGGGGCTAGGGAAGAAGGGAAGAAGAGAAGAAGGGAAGAAGGAAGGGGGAGAGGGAGACTGAGAGAATTTTTCCCCAATTATCAATTATCAATTATCAATTAACAACTAACAACTAACAACTAACAACTAACAACTAACAACTAACAACTAACAATTACCAATTACCAATTACCAATTACCAATTACCAATTACCAATGTTTCAGGAATCTCAAACCCAGCCCCAACAACTGAAACAGCTACAGCACTTACCTCTGCACTTGTTGATTGTAGAAGACGTGGCGGAAGATGCAGAACTGATGGTACTCGCCTTAGAATCAGCAGGTGTAAATTTTACCTGGAATCGAGTTGCAACAGCCACAGATTGCGAAGATTTACTTACAAATACCACTTACGACGCTGTTCTGTCAGATTATCGCCTACCTGGTTTTAATGGGTTGGAGGTGTTGAAATTAGTGCAGCAATCAGGACAAGAAATTCCTTTGATTCTGGTAACGGGGAGTTTGGGGGAAGAAGCAGCAGTTGAGTGTATTAAAGCGGGAATGACAGACTTTGTCTTAAAAGATAGACTATTTCGCTTGCCCACAGTTTTAGAAAGAGCCCTGGGAGAATTTAAACTGCGTCGCCAACAGCAACAAGCGATCGCCTTGGTGCAGCGTCAAGCCAAACGAGAAGCAATCATTAATAAAATAGTACAGGCGATGCGGAGCACTCTTGCTCTGGACGAAGTAATGCAAATAACAGTAGATCAGTTACAAACAGCATTACAAACAACGCGCTGCCTTATTTGTCAAGTAGAAATAAGTAATCAAACAAGAGCTTGTTATGTAAGCATGAGCGCTACTAACAGAGAAAACATCATCGGAGTTCAATGCGGATTCTCCACATTACACTACCAAACTCTCAGTCAGGGGGAAACCGTCATTGCTTCGGAATTTGATAACCTCCCACCTCAAATACAAGAATTACTGAGGATATTTGAAGTACGTTCCCTAGCAATGATACCCCTGCTATACCGCGACTCATTTTTAGGAGTAATTTCCCTGCATCAATGCGATCGCCCTAGAGAGTGGAGTTCAGAAGAAATATCCTTAGTAAAAGTAATTGCCGATCAGTGCGCGATCGCCATCCACCAAACCGAACTCTATCAAAAAGCCCAAGCCGAACTTGCAGAGCGCAAACGAGCAGAAGAAACTGTACTGCTGATCCAGCAACAATTTGCCGCAATAGCAACCAACATTCCCGGCTCCGTCTACCGCATCGCCATCGATCCTGACGGTAAGATGTCACTACTTTACATCAGCCCAGGCGTGCAGGAAATTACAGGCATTTCCCCAGCAGAAGCAATAGCCCGCCCAGAGAGCTTAATAGAAATCATCCATCCCGATGACAAAGCCATGTTCGACACCTCCCTACAAACTTCGATCGAGACACTTCAACCTTGCCATCGGGAATACCGAGTCATCTCAACCTCCGGTCAGGTAAAGTGGGTGCAAGATAGCGGTCATTTTTCCAAAGACAGCAACGGCAATGTAATCGTAGACGGAGTAGCTCTAGATATCAGCGATGCCTACGGCGAGCTTAGCTTACGCAAACAGGCAGAAGAAGCACTCCGTCAAAGAGAACAGCGATTTCGCTCCTTAATTGAAAACGCTACCGACATCACCGTAATTCTGAACGCTAGCGGCAAATATGATTACATTAGCCCTTCAGTCAAACGAATTTTAGGCTACACACCCCAAATCGCGATCGGTCGCAACGCCCTCAGCCTAGCTCATCCAGACGACAAAGCCGCGATCGCACAAACTCTCAGCAAAGCAATTCAAAACCCAGGCATCAGCCAATCACCCATAGAGTACCGAGTTCGTCACCGCACCGGTTCCTGGTGCGTATTAGAAGCCGTAGCCACCAACTTACTGCACGACCCAGCCGTAAACGGGATCGTGATTAACTGTCACGACATCACAGCCCGCAAATTAGCCGAACAACAACTGCTGCACGACGCTTTTCACGACGGACTTACAGGTTTAGCCAACCGCGCCCTATTTAGCGAACGCTTAGATCATGCCTTCGCCATAGCCAAACGGCGTAAAGACTATTTGTTTGCCGTACTGTTTCTAGATCTGGATCGATTTAAAGTAGTCAACGACAGTTTAGGTCACGCCATAGGCGATCGCCTACTAATCGCGATTGCCCGCCGCCTCGAAAAATCTCTCCACCCCGGAGACACAGTTGCCCGCCTCGGCGGAGACGAATTTGTAATCTTGCTCGAAGACATCGACAGCCTAAGTAGTGCCACCAATCTAGCCAACCTACTGCACCAAGAACTCACATCCCCATTTACTCTAGACGGACACGAAGTATTCATCACCGTCAGCATCGGCATCGCCCTGAGTTCCCCCGAATGTGAAGACGCAGCCAACCTCTTGCGCGACGCAGACACAGCCATGTATCGCGCCAAGGAACAAGGGCGCGCCCGTCACGAAATCTTCAACACCTCCATGCACGCCCACGCCCTGCGGCTATTGCAGATAGAAAACGACTTGCGAAAGGCGATCGAAGCAATTAAAAAAGAACAGTATATAAACAGCACAGCCCCAAAACTTCAAAACTCCGCAGCAACCGAGAGCAACGAGCAGAATATCATCCTCTCTCAATTACCAATTACCAATCACCACCAACCAATTACCATCCCTCAATTTTTGATCCACTACCAGCCGATAGTATCCCTCTTAACCGGCAAAATTACAGGTTTCGAGGCACTTGTCCGGTTGCAACACCCAGAACGCGGCTTAGTTTCTCCCGCAGAATTTATCCCAGTCGCAGAAGAAACCGGACTAATTATACCCATCGGCCAGTGGGTGCTACGAGAGTCCTGCCGCCAGATTCGCCAATGGCAGCAGCAATTTCCTCACCGCCTCTCCTTAACAGTCAGCGTCAATCTCTCCGTTAAACAGTTTTCCCAACCCGATTTAATCGCACAAATCGATCGCATTCTCCGAGAAACTGACCTAGATGGCCGGAGTTTAAAACTAGAAATTACAGAAAGCGTGCTGATGGAAAATTCTAAATCCGTCACCGCCCTCCTTAAAGAGCTCAAAGCTAGAAATATTCACTTGTGCATCGATGACTTCGGCACAGGTTATTCTTCCTTAAGTTATCTACACCGCTTCCCCACTGATACTCTAAAGATTGACCGCTCCTTTGTCAGCAGAATGGGTGTGGAAAGCAACATCAACCAGGGAAGCATCGATCCCACAGAAATTGTCCGCTCCATAGTCACCTTAGCCCACAATCTAGGCATGGAGGTGGTAGCCGAAGGAGTAGAAAAGGCTTCCCAACTCGCTCTACTCAGAGCCTTAAAGTGCGATGGTGGGCAGGGATACTTTTTTTCTAGACCAGTGGACAGTTGGGCAGCAGCAGCTTTGATAGCGAAAGATGAAGGGGATTTTGAAAGAAGGGGCTAAGGAAGAAGGGGCTAGGGGCTAGGGGCTAGGGGCTAGGGAAGAAGGGAAGAAGGGAAGAAGGGGGTAGGGGCTACGATGCTCAGGGCTAGGGGCTAGGGAAGAAGGAAGGGGGAGAGGGGGAGAGGGGGAGGATGGGGAAGGTAAGTAGGAGGATTAGCAATTAGCAATTAGCAGTTAGCAATTAGCCATTAGCTATTAGCAGTTAGCTACTATAAATGATCTCTTTTGCCCTGAAAATCCTAAAATCTTATTAAAGCTGTCCAGTCCGACATCAGTTTTATAACTAAATCAATGTGAGTCACTATGGCTATTGGTTATCTCGCTCTCGTTCTCCACGCCCACCTGCCTTTCGTCCGCCACCCCGAAAGCGACTACGTTTTAGAAGAAGAATGGCTATTTGAGGCGATTACTGAAACCTACGTACCCCTGCTACAAGTATTTGAAGGGCTAAAACGCGACGGCATTGACTTCAAAATTACGATGAGCATGACACCGCCTTTAGTGGCGATGTTGCGCGATCCTCTGCTCCAAGACCGCTACGACGACCATTTGGCTAAACTAGAAGAACTTACCGAACTAGAAATCGAACACAATGCCCAAAACGGTCACGTTCGCTATCTGGCGGAACACTACGCTACTAGCTTTAATCAAGTCCGCAACCTCTGGGAACGCTACGATCGCGACTTGGTAAAAGCTTTTAAGCAGTTCCAAGACACTAACAATCTCGAAATTATCACCTGTGGCGCTACTCACGGCTATTTGCCACTGATGAAGATGTATCCCGAAGCAGTGTGGGCGCAAATTAAAGTAGCCTGCGAACACTACGAGCAAAACTTCGGTCGCCCTCCTAAAGGGATTTGGCTACCTGAATGCGCTTACTATGAAGGCTTGGAACGGATGTTAGCCGATGCTGGGCTGCGCTATTTCCTCACTGACGGTCACGGTATCCTTTACGCTCGTCCTCGTCCGCGCTATGGTAGCTACGCTCCGATCTTTACTGAGTCTGGGGTAGCGGTGTTTGGACGCGATCATGAGTCGTCGCAGCAGGTTTGGTCTTCGGAGGTGGGATATCCGGGAGCACCAGAGTATCGCGAATTCTATAAAGATTTGGGCTGGGAAGCCGAATACGATTACATTAAGCCCTACATAATGCCCAATGGTCAACGTAAGAATACTGGGATTAAGTATCACAAAATTACTGGCAGGGGTTTGGGTTTGGGTGATAAGGCCCTTTATGACCCCTACTGGGCGAGGGAAAAGACGGCGGAGCACGCTAGCAATTTTACTTTCAACCGGGAACGCCAAGTAGATCATCTCTACGGGATTATGCAGCGGCCTCCGATTATTGTTTCACCTTATGATGCTGAACTTTTTGGCCACTGGTGGTATGAGGGCCCTTGGTTCTTAGATTATTTGTTCCGTAAGTCTTGGTATGACCAACATACTTACGAGATGACTCACTTGGCGGATTATTTGCAGGGAAACCCTACTCAGCAAGTTTGTCGTCCTTCTCAGTCAAGTTGGGGTTTCCGGGGGTTCCACGAGTATTGGCTCAATGATACTAATGCTTGGATTTACCCGCACTTGCATAAGGCGACTGAGCGGATGATTGAGCTGGGAAACCGCGAACCTGCGGATGAGTTGGAGTGGCGGGCTCTTAACCAGGCGGCGCGGGAATTGTTGCTAGCTCAGTCTTCTGACTGGGCGTTTATTATGCGGACGGGGACTATGGTTCCTTATGCGGTACGGCGGACGCGATCGCATTTAATGCGTTTCCACAAACTCTATGATGAGGTAAAGGAAAGTAAGGTTGACTCCGGTTGGTTGGAAAAGGTGGAGGCGATCGATAATATTTTCCCTGAAATTAACTACCGGGTCTATAGATCGCTTTAGTAGATATATAGGGAGCGCCCCCGCTCCCCCGCTCTTGAACAGAGGGGCGGGGGAGCAACTTAATCAATTAAAAATCAAAAATGCAAAATAAAAAAAAATGCAAAATTAAAAATTGTGAGATTTAATTTTTAATTTTTAATTGTTAACTTTTAATTAATTAGAGCTTTGCTATTTTGGCATTTTCCTAATATTTTAGCACAGTAAGTACGGAAGACCTGGAAATTTTGGCATCCCTAGACTAACACCAACGCGATCGCTCATAAATGCTAGGGAGGGGTATAGAAAAAGCTAACTTTGTTCGTGACTAGCGTTGTAGAAGTTTGACAGTTTGTCGTTTGACACCAACAGCTAGTTGACATAGCATGACAGACGTATTTATCAAAGGCTTTGCACTGCGTGCAGTCTGCGATTAAGGGTGTGAGGAATTTAAGTGAATCAACAGAAGTTATCCAATTGGATGCGGCTGGGTTTTGCCATGTCAGTCTTTGTAGCTTTCCCCGCCAAGGCTGACATGATACAAGAGAACCAAGAAAAATTAAAGCCGCCCAATACTTCCAATTCTGAATTTTTCATAACCCAAATTTTCCCACTCAACGAAATCGATCGCCCTGCCACCACTGTTAAAGAGTGGCTGTCTCAATCTTCAACTCCCATTCCCGATTCCCAATCCCCAATTCAGATAACGGGCGTGCGACTCAATTCAACGGCTGATGGCATTGATGTCATCATAGAAACGGCTCAAGGCAAAGCGATTGATGGTTCTACCTCCACTGAAGGAAACAACCTGATTGTGGACATTCCTAATGCACAGTTGCAGTTGCCAGAGGGTGAAGTGTTTCGTCAGGAAAATCCTGTCGAGGGCATTACCTCAGTCGATGTGACTAATGCCACGCCTAACAGCGTGCGAGTCATAGTTACCGGCAGCACGGGCGTACCAGTGGGTAAAGTAGTTTCCAGCCAACAAGGTTTGATTTTGAGTCTGACACAGCAGCCAGAAGCAGAAGAAATTGACATCGTTGTGACAGCGCAGAAACGACCTGAACCTGCTCAAGAAGTACCCCTTAGCCTGACGGTAATTCCTCAACAAACCCTAGAAGATGCCCAAATTAATTCGCTTCAAGAAATTGCTAACAACACGCCCAACTTTAGCTTCTTCCCAACCAATGCTGGAGGCTCTGACTTTAGTTACTACAGCATTCGTGGTCTGAACAACTTTAACTTTTTAGTTAGTCAGGATAGCGTTGGTTATTACATTGATGATGTTCCTTTTGATTTCGGTGCTTTTTTAGACTTGGGATTGCTGGACTTGGAGCGAGTTGAGGTGCTACGAGGCCCCCAGAGTACGCTGTATGGCAGAAGTAGCCCTGCTGGGGTGGTCAACATCGTTTCTCGTCCGCCAACCAATTTTTCAGAGCTTCGCATCACCGGAGGTTATGGTAACTACAACTTCCGAGAAGCACAACTTTCTTACAGTAATGCCATTATTCCCGATCGACTGGCATTTCGATTAGCAGGAGCCTATCGAGGGCGGGATGGTGTCTTTGAGAATGAAACCCTCGATCGCACAGTGGGCGAACGGGAACAACTATTGGGGCGAGCACAACTCTTATGGACTCCCTCACGGGAATGGAGTGTTTCATTCAACACATACATCAATGACACTAACGACGGCGATCCGGTATTTACCCGACAGGATGCTGACGATCCCTTTGAAACCTTTAAAGCGGTTGATGGATTTGTTCGACTCAACAGCAATACTCAAGCATTAAGAGTTGGCTACAACGGCACTGACTTTCGGGCCACCTCGATTACCGCACGACGCTTCAGCAACCAAGAAGTCTTGTCGGGGGATAGTTTCTCTCCACCGCTTGATTTGTTCCGTTCGGCGATTGACTTCAACTCAACGGTATGGACGCAAGAAATTCGACTTCAGTCACCTGCAAATGCCGATCGCTTCAAGTGGTTAATCGGTGGATATTACGAGTCTCGTGCATTCAATGTTGATAATGATGCCTTTGAATATACCGCTGTTGGCGCTACCCAGTTTGGCTTGGAGTCGGCTGGACAAAATCGAGTAATTGCCGAACAGGATCGCAATACCTATGCGGTGTTTGGTCAAATTGACTACAAGCCAATCGATCCCCTCACCCTGTTTGTTGGGTTGCGGTATGAGACATCGGATTACGACCTCGATCGCCGTCGCATTTTTGAAGCAGCAGACAGCGTGACGGTCTTAAATCCAAGTATTCAGACAGAAGGCAGTAGCAGTGAATTGATTCCCCGGTTTGGGCTGCAATACCGCTTTAGCCCGAATGCGATGGCTTATGCCACGATCGCCAAAGGCTACCGACCGAGTGGTTTCAACTATCGCGCCGATACGGAAGAGATCCGGCGCTATGAGGAAGAAAAGACCTGGACTTACGAAGTTGGAGTGAAGTCTTCCTGGTTTAACGATCGCTTAATCGCAAACTTGTCTGTGTTTCACAATGATGTTGACGGTTATCAAGTGTTGCTGGTTGATGAACTTGGCTTCTTTAGAAATATTGCCAGTGCTGATGTGAAAGCGACTGGGCTAGAATTTGAACTCAGCGCCAAAGTGGTAAGAGGATTGGATATTACTGCTGGAATTGGTTACGTAAATAGCCAATTCACAAGGTACAGAAATCCCCTGCTAGGAAGTGACTTCAGCAACAATCGCGTTCCCTTTGCACCAGATATTACTTACAACTTAGCGTTGCAGTATCGTAGTCCCGACGGACTTTTTGCCCGTGCCGAATTGCGGGGCTATGGTACAACCTATTTTGATGATGCTAATCAGGTGAAGCAAGACCCGTTCGCGATCGTCAATTTGCGTCTAGGTTATGAATGGCGGGATTATGGCATTTATGTCTTTGCCAATAACTTATTTGACACTCGCTACATTACTTCTGGATTTCAATTCCCACCGCCCAATGTAACAGCAGGATTTGGTGAACCAGTTACCTATGGATTTCAAGTTCGGGCTAATTTTTAGGGAAACTGGCTATTTTTATGAAAAAGAAACTAATTCTGCTTGCCAGTCTTTATATCTCCCAGTACATTCCAACCACGTTTTTTATCCAGACTGTTCCGGTGTTGATGCGACAACAGAATATGTCACTGGGAGCGATCGGTTTTTTAGGTTTCCTGATCGTTCCGTCTGCCTTAAAATTTCTTTGGTCGCCGCTGGTCGATCGTTATCGTCTACCTGGGTTAGGACATTATCGGGGTTGGATTATTAGTTTACAAAGTTTGTCGATTGTCACGCTGCTGGTGACAGCTTCTCTGAATGTGCAGACAAACATCACCGAATTACTTGTCTGTATGTTTTTAGCCTTCTTATTTTCTTCGAGCCAAGATATTGCTACGGATGCTTTAGCGGTTAACATACTTCTACCTCAAGAGCGTGGTATTGGCAACGCGATTCAAGCTAGTGGCAATTTTTTGGGAGCTATTATTGGTGGTGGTGCAGCCCTAATTTTACTGGAAAAAGTCGGATTTCGGACTACCCTGCTGACAATGGCGATCGCCTTGCTGCTATGTTTAGTCCCGATTCTGTTTCATCAAGAACATCTAATTTCAGTCGCCAAATCTCCCGCGATCGAATCCTACCTTCAGCCGTTTATTCGCTTCTTTTCTCGTCCAAACATGGGGTTATGGCTACTGGTAGTGTTGCTGTATATGATTAGCGAAAATATTTCGGTTACGTTAATTCGTCCCCTGTTGGTCGATCGCGACTTATCTTTATCTGATATTGGTTGGTTACTAGGTGTAGTCAGCTACGTTTCTAGAATTATCGCTGCGTTGATGGCAGGAGTGCTGATCCCACAGTGGGGGCGTAAGCGATCGCTGATCGCTTTTGGTGCGATCGCCAATGTTGCTACGCTGTTGTATATCTTACCTGCTGCTGGTGTTGCGAGTCCGTCTATCCTGTACGCGGTGTGCATTCTCGTCAGCGCTGCTCAAAGTATGGCATACACCGCCCTCTTGACCGCCATGATGGATCGCAGCAATCCTACTACGGCAGGTACTGATTATACGACTCAAATTTCAGTTGCGTTTGTGGGTGTAGTTGCTACCACAATTCTGGGTGGAATGGTGGCTGATGCGATCGGATATACACTCACGTTAATCATCGGTGTAGTTGTGAGTTTATCGAGCGTGCTGTTGATTCCCCAAGTATACAAAGACACTCTGGGGACTTAATCAAGACTCGAAATCGCCATTCTGCTGTCAATATTGAGTTATAGCAACCTTCTTGGTAGTTAGGACATTTTAGTTTCCTCAAACCCTTAATTCTATTCCCTTCTTCCTCTTCTTCCCTGAGCATCGGAGCATCGGAGCATCGTAGTCCCTAGTCCCTAACCGACGAAAGCGGTTGCGATATGTAAATTTTTGTAAAAAAAGCGATTTTGTAAATTTGAATACAGAATTGTCTGTTATAGTCATAAAAGAAAGGAAAAAAAGTTAAACATTACTCAAGCAATAGAGAGGAACCAGATATGTCTACCGAAGATCAAGCTCGCGCTCTGATGATGCGTCACCACCATTTAGTTAAGAACCGACAGCAATCTCTGCTCTCGCGTACCGCCGCCGAAGTAGGCCTTGAAGATACTACCTACCGGGGGCACATTCAAGGTAAGCCACAATCGAGCTTCCAAGCTAGTTATGACCGCAGCAATGCAACAATGAGCTAAAAAAGCTCATTTTCCTCCTTTGCCCACGCAATTTTACAAAAATTTGGAGAAACCAATCATGTCTACTGAAAATCAAGCACGGGCTTTAATGAACCGTCACCAACACCAAGTCAAGAATCGCCAACAATCTTTACTTTCCCGTACTGCTGAGGAAGTTGGTTTGGATGCTACTCGCATGACTGGCGATCGCAAATAATCGCCTCTTACTTACACCCCCTCACGTTATTTACCTTAATTATTAAATAGGGAGAAACCAATCATGTCTACTGAAAATCAAGCACGGGCTTTAATGAATCGTCATCAACACCAAGTCAAGAATCGCCAACAATCTTTACTTTCCCGTACTGCTGAGGAAGTTGGTTTGGATGCTACTCGCATGACTGGCGATCGCAAATAATCACATCGTATTTACACCCCCTCACGTTATTTACCTTAACTACTGAATCGGGAGAATCTAAATTATGTCTACTGAAGACCAAGCACGGACTCTGATGAACCGCCATCAACACCAAGTCAAAAATCGCCAAGACACCATACTTGCTCGCAGCGCTGAGGAAGTTGGCGCAGATCCAACGCACATTATTCATACTGAGGAAGTTAGCGCGGATACAACCCAAGTGGTTCGCGATCGCAAATAATCGCCTCGCAAATAATCGCCTCGCACTTACACCCCCTCACGTTATTTACCTTAATTATTAAATTGGGAGCAACCAATCATGTCTACTGAAAATCAAGCACGGGCTTTAATGAATCGTCACCAACACCAAGTCAAGAATCGTCAACAATCTCTACTTTCCCGTACCTCTGAGGAAGTTGGCTTGGATTCTACTCGGATAACTGGCGATCGCAAATAAATTCTTCGCCCATAAAAATGCAATTTACAAAAAAGTCGCGACTTCCTCCCCAGATTAATTCTGTAACAGAGGAAGCCGCGACTGCCATATTATATTGATGATATAATCCGCTCTCAGCAGATTGCGGATGTAGCGAGGTAATTATGTCGGACTGGCAAGTAATTAGCGGCGGGGTAACGGCTCCGAGAGGGTATAAAGCAGCGGGTATTGTGGCGGGGTTGAAGCCTTCGGGAGCACCGGATTTAACTTTAATTTTGTCAGAAGTGGATGCGATCGCAGCGGGCGTTTTCACTACCTCTGTCGTGCGAGCAGCTTGTGTGGACTATTGCCGAGGGCGGTTGCAAGATAAACCCAGTGCGAAAGCGATTTTGTGCAATGCGGGTCAAGCTAACGCTGCTACTGGCGAACAAGGCTGGGCCGATGCGATCGAAAGTGCTCAGGTTTTGGCGGGAGCACTGAATATTTCCCCAGACTTAATTCTGATCGCTTCTACTGGAGTAATTGGACAGCGCATTAAGATGGAACCGTTGAAAGCTGCGATTCCGCAATTGGTAGCTGCGGCTTCTGAAACGGGTTCAGACGCGGCGGCTAAGGCGATTTGTACGACAGATTTAGTACCGAAAACCATTGCTTTAGAAACTTTATTTGGCGATCGCCCAGTTCGCATCGGCGGAATCTGCAAAGGTTCGGGAATGATTCACCCAAATATGGCAACTTTGCTAGCATTTGTTACTTGCGACGCAGCGGTATCGCCGCATTTATGGCAAGAAATGTTAAGTCGGGCCGCCGATCGGAGTTTCAATCAAATTACTGTTGATGGTGATACAAGTACCAATGATTCTTTAATTGCTTTAGCGAATGGCCAGTCTCGCACACCTGCGATTACGGAAATGGGGCCAGATGCGGAAAAATTAGAGGCAATGTTGACAGAGGTTTGTATATATTTAGCTAAGTCAATTGCCCGTGATGGGGAAGGTGCAACTTGTTTAATTGAAGTACAAGTTAGTGGCGCACCTGATGAAGCATCTGCCAGTAAAATTGCCAAAACAATAGTCGGTTCTTCTTTAGTAAAATCAGCAATTTTTGGTCGCGATCCAAATTGGGGAAGGATTGCGGCGGCGGCGGGACGTGCGGGTGTACCCTTCGATCAGGAAAATTTGCGGATTCAATTAGGCGATTTTTTGATGATGGAAAATGGTCAACCTTTGCCATTCGATCGGGTTGCTGCGAGTAATTATATGAAAGCAGCGGCGGCGGGTGAATATTTGAAGGGAGATACTGTTTTAATTCAGGTGAGTGTTGGTAATGGAAATGGTAGCGGGAAGGCTTGGGGCTGTGATTTGAGTTATGACTATGTGAAGATTAACGCTGAGTACACGACTTAATAGATGTCTATTCTTTAGTCCGCGAAGGCGGACTTTGTTTGTGTAGGCGCGATTTCAATCGCCTGCGTTCCTGCATTCCTGATTTGGATTCATCCTCGATGATTACAGATGATTACATCCCCGATGATTACATCCTCGATGATTACATCCCCCGGCGATTGAAATCGCGGCTACACAAACAAAACCCGCCTTCGCGGGTTGAAGAAGAGCGTTAAATTTTTATATCTTTTAAGAGGAATGAGAGCAAATTTTACACAATTGTATCTTCATTTTGTTTGGGCAACTTGGGATAGGTTGCCTTTGATTACTCCTGATATTCAAGAATTCATCTATGCCGCTATTATTGGAGAATGTAATCAGCTAGGGTGTACAGTGATTGCTGTTGGCGGTATTCAAGATCATGTGCATCTCTTAATAGGATTTCCGCCTACTCTAGCGGTATCTGAGACGATCAAGCAAATCAAAGGAAGTTTATCCCATTTAATCACCCACGAAATCAATCCTGGTAAATTTTTTAAATGGCAAGGTAGTTACGGAGCATTTACTGTTAGTTATGATGCCATTGACAATGTAGCTAACTACATTAGAAACCAGGCAATTCACCATAGTCAAACATCAATTAATCCTACTTGGGAACTGACTCCAAACTCACCTTTTTCTTGATTAACCCGCGCAGGCGGGTTTTGTCTGTGTAGCCGCGATTTCAATCGCCGGGTCTAAAGACACTTATTTTCGCCGATTTATCCAATCTTCTCCACCAGGTAACTGACTTAAATGTTCGGCTAACACTGCGGGTAAATCTTTGGCGGAATGCACATAAGTCAAATTCAATAACATCACAGCAATCTGGATAATCTGATTTATATCTACCATTTCTGCAAGTTCAAATTGATTATAAGTACCGTTAAATATTTCCTCCGCAGCATCCGCGATCGCATCCTCAATTACCTCTTCCTCTATCAAATTTGCCCACTCATCGGCATTAACATAATAAGAGGTTTTATTATCTTTAATATTGGCCTTTTTAATTTCTCTAATTGCATTGCGAATTGAACTTGCCCAAGAACCAGTTAATCGCTGTTCAACCTGATTTTTAATCAAGTGAATTAACAAAATATTTAAAAAAGATTGAATTTGTCTGAGAATTGCCTGTTTACTCATTCCTTCTAATTCATCGACAATTCCTAAAGCATCCGTATAACGTCCTTCCAATATGCTAGTTCTCAGATCGATTAATTCTTGTGTCATTTGATTTTCCTCAATTTTGACACTGACAAGCTAAATACAGTTAACAGTTAACCCTTAACAGTTAACCGTTAACATTCCTATGCAGATTCCGGTTTAGGTAGCGAAGATGGCAACACTAAAAGCTCAGCCGTAGAGCGTTTTTCTACCATTTCCTTCGTAATCGTGCAACGGGAAACATCCTTACGAGAAGGTAACTCGTACATTACATCTAACATTAATTCTTCCACAATTCCCCGCAGTGCCCGCGCACCAGTTTTACGCCGATAAGCTTCCTGCGCGATCGCCCGAATTGCCTCTGACTTGAAATCTAACTGTACATTATCCATCTTCAGCAGCTTTTGATACTGCTTCACCAGCGCATTTTTGGGCTCCGTCAAAATCGCCATCAAGGTTTCTTCATTCAGCGGTTCCACCACCGCCAGCATCGGTATCCTACCAATAAACTCTGGAATCATCCCGAATTTTACCAAATCGTCTGGTTCCAATTGCTTAAGCACGTCCGCCGTCCGCTTTTCTTTCGGTAGCAAATCCCCAGGCTGGACAAAACCCATTGACTTTTTGCCCGTTCTCTGCTCAATCACCTTATCTAAACCGACAAAAGCCCCGCCGCAAATAAACAAAATATTACTGGTATCAATCTGAATGCAATCTTGGTAAGGGTGTTTGCGCCCACCTTGAGGAGGTACATTCGCGATCGTCCCTTCCAACATCTTCAACAAAGCCTGCTGTACGCCTTCCCCCGATACGTCCCGCGTAATCGAAGGATTTTCACTCTTACGGGCAATCTTGTCAATCTCATCAATGTAGATAATTCCCCGCTGGGCTTCTTCCACATCTAAATCTGCCACTTGCAGCAGTCTGAGCAAGATATTTTCTACATCTTCCCCAACATAGCCAGCTTCCGTTAGCGTCGTCGCATCAGCCACAGCAAAGGGAACATCCAACATCTCTGCCAAAGTTTGAGCCAGTAGCGTCTTCCCACAACCCGTAGGGCCAATCAGCAGAATATTTGATTTTTGCAATTCTACCTCGTCCGTAGGCGGCTTGGTACTGCCCTTCACCGGAACGAAACTCAGGCGCTTGTAATGGTTGTAAACCGCCACTGAGAGGACTTTTTTCGCCTCATCCTGACCGATAACGTGCTCGTCTAGAAAATTCTTAATCTCTCTCGGCTTAGGAATTTGACCCAGCCCCAAAGTCTTACCAGCAGTAACGCGGCGTTTGACTGGCGCAGGTTCCGGGCGCGGGGGCGTTTGTGGCCCTACCGCGCCAGCATCAAACAACTCCTCATCCAAAATTTCATTGCACAAATCCACGCATTCATCGCAGATATAGACTCCGGGCCCAGCTATTAACTTGCGAACTTGCTCTTGAGACTTGCCACAAAAAGAACATTTTAGATGGGAGTCGTATTTAGACATAACTGCCTCTTATTTCATTGGAGTGACATTTTCTCCTGGTGCCGGAAGATTTTGCTTAAGGATCACCTGATCGACTAAGCCATAATCTTTAGCTTCAGCCGCTGACATGAAAAAGTCGCGCTCAGTATCGGCCTCAATTCTCTCCAGGGGTTGCCCCGTGTGGTGCGCCAGCAATTCATTCAGCTTACGCTTATGATATAGGATTTCTTTGGCTTGAATCTCAATATCTACAGCTTGGCCTTGAGCACCACCTAAAGGTTGGTGGATCATGATTCTGGAACTGGGCAGAGACATCCGCTTACCAGCCGCCCCAGCAGCCATGAGGAATGCCCCCATACTAGCAGCTAAGCCGTAACAAATTGTGACTACATCGGGGCGGACTTGCTGCATGGTGTCATAAATTGCCATACCTGCTGTGACGGAACCGCCGGGGGAGTTGATGTACAGTTGGATATCTTTTTCGGGGTCTTCGGCATCTAGGAACAATAACTGAGCCACGATGGAGTCAGCTACTTGATCGTCAACGGGGGTTCCTAGAAAGACGATCCGTTCCCGCAGGAGGCGGGAATATATGTCAAAGGCCCGCTCTCCCATCCCCGACTGTTCGAGTACCATTGGTACGACGTTGCTGGGGCTCACGGCGGATACCTCAAAATCGTTGAAGCTTGTAAATTGGTGGTTGGTCTGAGATATTACCATAATGATACCAGTCAAGGATTAATAAAACTTAGGGCTGATTTACGGCTGATTTTGCTCAAAGTTGAGGATCTAGCTTTGATCTATTATGCCTTAGTCAGTCTCGGATGGGGAATGGGTGCTGTACTGAGTTGTTGAGGGAGTGAGGGCGATCGCTCTTCGCTAGGTTGGGTAAGCAAATATGAATTTTGACTATCTCCTCTATTAGCCAATTACCAATTACCAATTTTCAAGTTACAGATCTTACTAAGATTACAGTACAGTTGCAGCCGCGAGCTACTGCTTCAGGAATATTGCCGTGCATCACTTGTTTTAATAATCCTTCCCGACTTGCTCCCAAAACAATTACATCGCACTTATTTTTCTGAGCTAGATCGATTAAAGTATCAGAAACAGACTTACCACAAACGGGAGTTACTATAACTGGACAACTCAACCGCCGCTTGAGAAACTTAGCTGCTTCATTCAAATCACTGGTATCGGGTTCAGCACTAGAAGATTGATGAACTTGACATAAACTAATTTCTGGAACAGCACTTAGAGCAACTAAAGCTGGTAATAACCTCACCGCCGCAGCTTGCTTATAATCCCCGCGAATTGGCACTAACCAACGATGTAAACCCATGAGGGTATGCAGTCCTAATTCCTGCATTCTGATGTCGGAATCTGGGATAGGACATTGAGTATTAGGTCGCGGACAAGAACCATCAGGAATTGGACATTCGACATTTATGTTATCTTTAGAAACAGCATTCTCTGACAAAAAGGGTAGATTTTCTGTAGGATTTTCAATATTATTTTTAGATAGTTTGTAATTTTTTACTAATAGTTTTTCACTCCATTTCACCAAAACTACTTCGCAACCAGCTTGGCGAATTACAGTATCGACAACGTTGCCAAAAATTCTACCAGAAGCAGAGATTTCACCTTGCCAACCCATCAAAATTAGATCGATGTGTCGCTCCTTAATTGTTTCTAAAATTGCGTGAGCGACATCGTGAGCTACTCGTATTTGCGTGTGTACAGGTACGCCCCAATTACGAGCAATTCGCTCAGCTTGTTGTAGCAGTCGGCGGCTTCTTGTTGTTCGTACTAAAGCTTCTGAGGGAGGGGTATTGCGGGGTACTAGGATCACTTGCAGGCATTCTAGCTCGCAATTGCGATCGCGCGCGATCGCGGCCGCTACTCGTAGCAAAGCTGGAGCTGTTTGCGGATTGCTCAGGGGTACCAGCAGTCGGCCACTTCCTACTTGCGGAGCCTTGGTTTGATATACAACGTAAGAAGGCTCTGGATGTGGCCCCATCTGACCTGCTTCGCCTGTCAAATGGTCAGATTCTGCGCGGATAATGTCACTGCGGGTGATAATTCCTACTAAGTGGCGGCCTTCGGTGACTGGCAAACGACTGAGATGATATCGGTTGAGTAGGCAGAGAATCTCACTTAAAGTATCGCGCGGCTCTACTGTAATTGGCTGCACTGTCATGATCTCACTGAGCAGCGTATCTCCCGGTAGCTGGCGGCTGTTGGCTTGAGCTAAATCTGTCTGAGTCAAAATTCCTACCAGTTTGCCAGCATCAACGACTGGGAATCCTCGGTGGTGCGATCGCGAAAATGCTTGGATTGCTTCATCTAGAGTCATCAGGCTGGATAGAGTTTCGACTCGGCGCTGCATGACATTAGCTGCATGGAGGCTGCTTAAAGCATCATTGACAGGCTTTTCCTTTTTGAGGTTAATGCCGCTAAGGTCTAAAAGATGGTCGTACAAGGAGTCACTATCTATTTTTTCCGCAACTAAGTAGGCGATCGCACAGCAGATCATTAAAGGTAATACCAGTTTAAAATCAGTAGTAATCTCAAATACGATCACTACTGCCGTGATCGGCGCTCTGGTGACAGCACAAAAAAATGCCCCCATTCCAGTTAGAGCATAGGTTGTAGCTATTCCTAAATCCAGAAAATTTTCCTGCCAAATTCCCACAATGTAACCCAAGGCTGAACCGAGAACCAGGGAAGGTGCGAATAATCCTCCGGGAGCTCCCGATCCGGCGGCGATACTTGTGAGGGCGAATTGAGCGACAAAAGCGGTGAAACTGGTTTGAATGCTGGCTTCCCCAGTGAGAATAAATTCTCGCAAACCCGTGTTGTTGCGAAAGTTTTCAGGGAGTACGGCTACTGTCAAACCGCAAATTAAGCCAGCTAGAGCGACTCGTAAGGGAAACCCGAAATGGAGCGATCGCTTGTTAAATATTAAAACTGCGAATATACTTTTAGTAAATAAAGCCCCAAAAACTCCGGCTAAAACTCCTAACAATATATAAAAAGGGATTTCCTGAGCGACAAAACTGCTTTGGTAAGTCTGGACATTTAAGTTAAGGCTGTTACCGGCTAATAATTCTGAGACAACGGCCCCAATAAAAGAAGAGATAATTGCAGTACCTAAAGTGAGGCCTGAGACATCGTGGAGCAGTTCTTCAACTACAAATAGTACACCCGCGATCGGCGTGTTGAAACCAGCCGCAAGTCCCGCCGCAGCACCGCAAGCGATTAATTGACGGCGGTATTCTGGGGAAGTGGGAATCCAATTACTAATCCCAGCAGCCAAAGATGCTCCGATTTGCACTGTGGGGCCTTGTCTTCCCAAGGTTAAGCCAGAACCGACGGCTAAAATTGTGCCGATGAGTTTAGCGATCGCGACGCGCAAATTTAGAGGTAAACCGACACCAGCCAGAGCAGATTTAACGTGAGGAATGCCGCTACCAGCGGCTTCTGGTGCTAAACGCTCTACCAGTAAACCAGTTAACAGTCCTCCCATCAAGCCGACAGTTGGTAGTAGCAACCAAGGAGGAATGGCTAAAGAGGCGGAAACTCGCCAACTTCCGAGCCATCCTACCCCAAGTTTTAGTAACACGCCTGCTAAACCGCAGACTAAACCAATTAAGCAAGCTTCAAAGATCGCGAGGCGTTTCGGTCGCAGAAATTGAGATGCGATCGCTCTGGAAGAACCACGAAAATGCTTAGAGACGGGAATGTACCACATAACCTTCAAGAGTATGTCTTAAATTTAATATTCACAAAAATTAAATTAAACAAGGATGAAAACAGAAAAGCTCAACAATTACAAGTAAGTTGCATATCATATATATAGTGACAGAATCAGAGAGCAGAAATTATTAAAAACTCCTGTGAAAGCTTACTGCCAGAGGCTTCGGAAATACAAAGATTGAAAATTGAACCTGAGAATGAAAAAGCCGCGATCGGTAATAGTTTGGCCAAAATTACGTAACGCCACCAACAAACGCGGTAAAGTCACCGCGCTTGTTGGCGGCGCTACACAACTTTTCAGAATTGGTATAACTCTGGATAGACTCAAAGTCTGTCAAGTCATCCTATCTTTATGCCATCACCATTCCCCCATCCACATTAAAAACTTGCCCCGTAATGTAAGCAGCAGCAGCATCAGCAGCCAAAAACTTTACCATCCCTGCAACTTCCTCCGGTAGACCATACCGACCTAGAGGAATATATTTCAAAATGTCATCAGATTTGATATCTTTTGTCATATCTGTGGTAATAAATCCCGGTGCAACTGCATTTACAGTAATACCCCGACTTGCTAACTCTTTGGCAATGGTTTTAGTAAACCCAATTGTTCCCGCTTTTGCAGCACTATAATTAGCTTGTCCGGGATTTCCCATTTGACCGGCAACTGAAGCAATATTAATAATTCGGCCGCTACGTTGCTTCAGCATAATTTTACTAGCTGCTTTCGTACACAAAAATACGCCTGTCAAATTCAAATCAATTACTGCTTGCCAATCTTCCAGTTTCATTCGCAGTAACAAAGTATCGCGGGTAATCCCAGCATTGTTAACTAAAATATCAATGCGACCCCATTTTTCCATGACGCTATTGGTGAGTGCGTCTACTTGGTCAACTTTGGATACATCGGCTAAAAGTGCGATCGCATCCCCCCCAGCAGCAACAATTTCCGCCACTACCTCATCAGCAGCACTATTAGATCTCGCGTAGTTTACCGCCACATTAGCACCCTCTGCTGCTAAGGATAAGGCGATCGCCCGACCAATTCCCCGCGATGCACCCGTAACGATCGCCACTTGACCCCGCAAGCGTTGTAGCGACTCTGGCAATACTTCCATAAAAATTCCTCACAATGTCAGCTCTAAGAATTTTGCATTAAAATAAGCCATAACCACAAAAAATTTGTTTTTTCCTATGGCAATAAAGAAGGAGTTCAACAGTTTTGATGAGTTAATATCAGGCTCTGAGTTGCCTGTACTCGTCGATTTTTATGCTACTTGGTGCGGCCCTTGCAAGATCATGGCCTCAATTCTGGAAGAGGTTAATGCTCAAATGAAGGATCGCCTCCAGATTGTCAAAATCGACTCGGATAAATACGAGGATTTAGCATCGGAGTATCATATTCACGCTTTACCAACGCTGGTACTGTTTAAAAATGGTCAACAAGTAGATCGGATTGAGGGGGTACTCCAGACCCCACAATTAATTCAGCGATTGCAATCTTTTGTCTCATAATAGGGGGGCTTTCATTTTGGAGGCAAAGCCTGTGAAAGTTCAAGGTATAGCAGGAGGCTGTTCGGCTTGAGACAGGGGGCAGGAGGAAAATGCAATAATAGAAAGGGTGTAGGCGATCTATCCTTTCCTAAGCGTTGTGGCGGTTGCTATAACGGGCGTACTCAGATTTTGACTCCCCCTGAAATCTCTAGGCCGAGGGTGATAAGTAATTTTTATTTGAAGCAGGTCGCTACAGTTAAGTAGCGCGATCGCTTTCCCTATTCGTCGGTTGGACTGCCATCATGTAGATTGGCATATTTACTGCTGTCGTTGAGATACTACTTTGGGGCGCAGCCACTAAATTAGCTGGATTCAAAGAAAATAATCCCCCAGTATTAGCTACTGAAGCAGTTGAATTTGTGGGTTGAACCGTTGTCATCTGCGTTGATTGAGATACAAGCGCCCCGCCAACGACCGCAGCGAAATATAATGGCACGACAGGAATTAACTGCTGTGTTTCCTCTACTTTCGCTTCGCTAGAAACACAAATAATTTGGGTAAGGATGTCCGCAAATCCTCCCAAAGCATCTTTGTCAGTAAAAGCCTGTCCACCCGTCTCTTGTGCTACACGGGCGAACTCAGCCGCCGTTTTATCTCGTCCCTTGCTTTTAGACGTTCCAAAATAAGTATGAACGATCGCCCCGGCACTTTTAGCCTTTTCAATAGCGCGATTAGCTGCCTCGATATCCTCTTGTTCGGTATCGTCACCACCTTCAAGAGCTTCATCACTTAAATAAAAGATCGCACGGGATGCACCATCTCGCCAATTAAAGTGTGTCGAGATATCCTCAATTGCCCTAGCTCCATCCTCTTGCGCTCCGCCACCAGGAATTTCTCCGCGCTTGCGACCTCTTATTTCTGTTTCAGCAACTCCGCAACTATTAATTAGATATGCCCGCAAAGTTTGCTGGAAATTGGTATTTTTCCAAGTTCCTTCCAGCCCAAACCACTCAACTCGCAAATCGCTCGGACAGCTTGAACTAGCCTTTTTTATAGCCGCTTCTGCCGAATTGCTCAGGCCTTCAGCTTCGTCTTTCATTGAAACGCTGGTATCGATGACTATCACCAAGTCCACCGACTTGTTTTGAGTAGTAGAACTCGTGCTTGACGAGGTGCTAGTTGCTGAAAAACCAACTAAATGCTGCGCTTGCACGAAGTAAACAGGGATAACGGGAACGAGTTGAGGGGTAGTATCTCTATTTCTAGTCGAGCAAATAACCGTTTTCAGAATCTCAGCAAAACCACCAATAGCATTTTGATTTCTAAAACCATGTCCGCCCGTCTCTTGTGCTAGGCGGACGTACTCAGCCGCCGTTTTATCTTGTCCTTGGCTTTTAGATGTTCCGAAATAAGTATGAACGACAACTCCAGCATTTCTGGCTTTTTCAATGGCGCGGTTAGCTGCTTCAATATCCTCTTGTTCGGTACTGTCGCCACCACCTTCTAAAGCTTCGTCACCTAAATAAAAAATGGCACGGGATGCACCATCTCGCCAATTAAAGTAAGTGGAAATATCTTCAATAGCTCTAGCCCCGTCCTCTTGTGCGCCGTTTGCGGGAACCTCGCCGCGCTTACGACCTCGTATTTCTGTTTCAGCGACTCCGCAATTATTAATCAGATATTCTCGCAAAGTCTGCTGGAAATTGGTATTTTCCCAAGTTCCCTCAATACCGAACCACTCAATTCGTAAATCGCACGGACAGCTTAAACTAGCTTTTTTGATAGCAGATTCTGTGGCGTGGTTAAGAATGTCGATTTTGTCTTTCATTGAGGGGCTAGTGTCAATGACAATTACTAAATCGACGAGGGTAGCCTCTTTTTCAGGGCGAGTGATTGCAGCCATGATTTTTTGTTCTCTAAATAAGTCTTTTTTAACTTTCTGAAAAATCTCACTTATTCGCTAAGACGAAATCCGACCCCGGCGGAATGGTTTCGGTTCTTTTTCTGAAGCTGTTTGATTTTTGAGCATTTCCTCCCACCAAAAGCCATTATTTTTAAGTCCGGTGGCTAACAAATGTTGTTTGGCTTCTTCAAGTTTATTGGCTGCTTCTGAGGCATTTTTTGCTTGAGATTCCTGCCCCTCTGTAGCTGCTTCTTTTGGCTGGTTTTTCTCGGAATTTTTAGCCATAGTGCGTAATTCTCCACTTGCTGTTAACTATATACTGCTGATGCAGAACATTACAGACACCTACATCCACTGGAAGACTTAACTTGTTGATAACTTCTGTGGGCAAATGCGGCGGGGTCGTTAAAGTTTGCTCCGTACAATAAATCCATGCGAATGCGGACTAAATCTTCTACTGTTCCGTGAATGACATCTACTGCTTGATGAGGATGGATAATATCAGGTCTTTTCACAGGGGGGGAAAGGTTGGGTAATCTCATTTTTTCCTCTGTAAGTTAGTCAGAATGGAAGTCCGTAGGTTGGGTGCAAACAAGTAAAACTAAATACTTATTGAAACTCGATCTTGGGTGAAGCCCAGCACAACCCAACCTACTTAAAAAGAAGCATTAATAAGGTGTAGACCAAGAACGGACATCGCCCAAGGTAACAGGAATAATATCGCTTACATCTATAGTAAAGCGGTATACCCTCTTAGCACGGCGGCTATTTTCTGGATCGAAAAATTTTAGTTTCACATCCCAACAATCGCTATCAGGACGAGAGAAGGGACTTTTATCTACTGTAATACTATCTAATTCCATTCCCTCTGCCACTGCTTGGGCAAAGGTTGTCGCCGCTTGGAAAGCATTAGTAGCGGCAAAATTCAGCGCCCTATCTTGGGAAGTGGTGCCCAAATTGCGTAAGTCATAATAAATCCGGTTGAGGAAGCTGCTGAGAGTGCGACGGATGGCCTCCTCTTGCGCGTCTGTGGCTGTAGCTCGTACAGTATTTATAGCCGCATTGACTAAGTTGTTAACTTTCCAGCCGTAGAGTCCGCGAATGTTGTAAAGTTCAATTACGGGAACGACTTGCCCGGAAAATAGCTTGATGCTGCGCCCAGATAAAACGCCAGGGATGCTGACTCGTTCGACGTATTCTGCGTTATCTTCTGGGTAGATTTGTCCTGCGAGTAGTTGTTGCAATACTGCATAGGCATCTCTAGCAAAACCGCCTACTGGTTCGATAGCATAAATTGGGGTCAATTCTAGGTTGAGCGTCCAAATTAAAGCTTTAGCTTCCGAAAGAGTGTCTGCTAAATAATCCACCATCTGCCGCGCATCGTAGGGGTTCGCGGGAATCACGGTGTTGTCTATTGTAGCTCCTGGCATCAGTTGCTTAAAGGAGTCGCGCCTTGCTTCTGTACCGAAGTCATAACCGAGGGTTCCCAAAGCATAAACCAAGTTGGCATCGGCGAGTTCGCTGGGTGCTTGGCTGGCAGTAACGTAATTAGAGGCGCGATTTGACATGGCAATCTGTCTGGGAGTAGATGAATTAGTAAATGCGGGTAGATTAGAAGTAGGTACGGGTGCGGGAGTTGCAGCAACAACTTCAGCAGGTTCGGTTATCAAAACTTCTTCTGGGATTTGGCTATTAGGTAGGGCATCACTGGTTTGGGGGCTGCCACAGCCACAACCAGAGGCGGCAACTGTTTCTAATTCTTCTGACACGGTTTCTCCTATCAGGTATTGCAAAGCACCAGCAATATTTAATTTGCCAACTAAACAACGATCGGTATCGATGGTATCAGTTGGCGAACAGGGTATGGCAGTCTCTAGTAAGGCTGTCCTGACTTTTTGGGGATTGGGTTTTTCTCCCCGTTGCAATTGCAGACTCAGAAGTAAAGCGGCAACTCCGCTGACGATGGGAGTAGCAAAGCTGGTGCCACTGAGTGGGATTGTACCACCTCCTGGTTTGGCTCCTAAAATGTTTTCTCCGGGAGCGAGGATGCCTTGGCTTTGGTAAGTTTCTCCCCAGTTACTAAAGTCGATGGGTTTTCCCGACTCGTCCATTGCGCCGACTGCTAGCACAGTTGGCATAGCGGCGGGAACGTGCAAGCATTCGCAACCATCATTTCCGGCGGCGGCAACTATTAAAACGTTACGTTCATTGCACAGACGCACAGCTTTTTCCAGCCAACCTTCGGCTTCCCCAAAGTCGGTGAGTTGTCCACCACTTATATTAATGATGTGCGCCCCAGCATTTATGGCTTGTTCAATGGCGCGAGATAAGTCGAGTTGCGATAGCTTCAGTCGTTCATCTGCAAATACGGGAACGATTAAACCGCGACATTTTGGCGCAATGCCCTGCACGGGAGAACCGAGTTGACCAAAAATAATACTGGCAACGTGAGTACCGTGTGCGGACATGGAACCATTGGTGCTAGCTTCCCCTGCAACTAGGGTAGGCAGTCGCGTTAAAGATGCCCCTGTAAAACAAGGGTGATTTTGGTCAACTACCCCATCGAGGACGGCAATGCAAATGGTAGAGTCGCCCTTAGTTCTTTCCCATAGTTGTTGTATTTCTGGGATTTGTTTGAGCTTGGGCATTCATTTAAAAAATGCTTGGGCAATTTCAAGTTATAGACAATACCATGAAAGGCGATCGCTCTCCTGCTTTTTCATAAAACTTAAAGAAAATCCTTGACAATTCCTACTTTTCCTAAAAAATTGCGTCCTATTTATTAGGAAAATTCTTGACAAAAGTATTGTTTGTAGTTACATTTCCTTTAAAGTTCATTCCCAAGAGTTTGCAATAGCTTCCAGGGCTGCGGTAGGTGCAGTCACGCAGCGTGCGATCGCCCATAAATCCCAATCGCCTCCCTCCCCCAAAAAAAGCTTTAGCGATCGCTCTTTCTACAAGCGACACACAACCAGCTTCTTCCACAACAGAAGAAGAAAATCACAAAAAGCAGCAAAGGAGAAAACTCAAATGGAAAAGAAAAACTTGATGCCCCAGCAAGCTCAACCCATTGAGCGCATCACTACTGGACAATTGCCGGATGTGCTTGCAGAATTGTCGGAAGAAGCTCTTTGGCAACAAGAGGACTCATCGGGAGGCAGCATCAATGCAGGAGTGATACCCCAGGGTCAATTTGGGAGTTGTAATTGTTCAGTTTCTAGTGGTGATTATTGGTCAACCTTTAATTTGGGGCCGTTGTGTTCCTTCGACGAGGCCGAGTAATCTCCCATCTCCCCAATTCTATCACTTACCTCAACCTCAAAAATAGCAGTTTACCAATTGAGAAAGTGCATAATTTTGGGTAAATCATCGGGTTGGGGAGGTTCGCTCAGATAATGAATGCGATCGGACATGATACAAAGGACGTAGAGTTTGAATTTGTATTTATCCAATGCCTTTTTAACTGTATAAAGAAACAAATTAACAACACTCGCGCCTTGCTAAGTTAAACTCGCTATTGCAACGAATGGCGATCTTAAAAATATCCAGTTGTTAAATTACGGCGTTTCCTGGGCATTTATTCATGATGCTAGTTAAAACCTAACAAGACTTTCATCATAATAGAATAGCAGCCATTAAAACTTAACAATCAATGATAATCTTATCAGCAAGTGACTCAACTCGACCTATCTTCACCCTTCCGAAACCGTTAACTCAAGAGCAAAAACTACATTGTATCAATGCCCATCGACAAGCATTTGATGTTCAACCTTTATATCCTCTAGATATTTTTCAAGACTTTATTACTAAAACTGATGGTATTGATACAATAGAAGCCTCCTGTAAAATTGAAGCGGATAAATTACAGGCAGCAAGATTCGTAGCTTTATCTTCGCAAGAGATTGAGAGAAAACTAACAGAATTTCTCACCTTTTTTCGTCAAGTGGAAAGTCGAGTCGATGTGCAACTCAACTATGACTTACTTCACAAGTTTCTCGGAAAATCTTTTGACTTCAGCAAAGTAACTAGAATTACAACGGGAGTGGATTTGCGACCAAATATTTCTGACTCTAGCTTGAAAATCCATATTCGGCTAAATGACCATCCAGAAAACTTGAAAAAAATAGAGGCGGCTTTAACTCTTGATGGCAATGATTCTACTGCTCAACGCTGGATTGCCTTGCAAACAGTGCATCTGATTGGATTCGATTTCTACTTAAATGGTCGCAGTGAGATTGAGCTTTATTGCGAACTAACCGAAAAACAATTTCAACAGCCAGATATCCAATCTTTTCTCCAGCAAACCTTTCCCCCATTCGTCCTAGAACCTCTCAAAGTATCAAGTGTATTCTTTACTGGTTTGTCAAAAGATAATACCGAGCCAGTGCTATATTATTGTCTGAAAGATAAAAAAGATTTGTTGAGTTATTTTCCAATAAATGATACGGCACAGAGAGTCCATGCTTTTTATCAAAATCAACCTGTTTACTCTTCCATGTGGGTAGGTGTAGCTCAAGGGGAGTTGCAAAAGACTAGAATTGACAATATCCGACTTTACTACTCTAAAAAAAATTATTCTAAATAATGCAAATATCAGCAAACGTTGACCAAAAATAATACTGGCAACGTGAGTACCGCGTGCGGAGATGGAACCATCGGCGCTAGCTCTGCAACTAGGGTAGCTAGTCGCGTTAGGTTTGCCTCTGTAAAACAAGAGTGATTTTGGTCAACTAAGTAGAAGGAAGAAGGAAAATGCTAAACTGCTTGGGCAACCAAGTGATAGATAGTATTATGAGAGGCAATTGCTCTACTGAGTAAGTCTCGACAACAGGACACCAATCAACCAAATATTAGGAGAATCCTATCATGGACAACAAAAACTTGATGCCCCAGCAGGCACAACCTGTTAACCGGCTCGCTACTGGACAACAGCAAGCGGAACTGGCAGAACTGTCCGAAGAAACTCTCTCCCAGATGGATAGTTCATCTGTACTACCGTCGTGGGGGGATAAATATGCGTGTAGTAATACCTGGGGTGATTGTGTAGTCTGTTCTTATGACGGAGAAGACGCAGAATAGATTTCCACTCTAGCTGCATCTGTTAATTTCCTCAAAAATGTTTTTTCTCCTTTCTAGGAGCGTGATTCGCCCCGATGAATCGCTGGGCAACTACCCTTATGTAGGGGTTTCGGATACCTGGCACCCGCCTGATGGTGGAGTAAAGTTACTAATTCCTTTTTCGTTGCCTCCTTTGAGGTTTAAGCCAGCTAGGAGTTTATTTCCCCAATGGTACTTTCTGGCTGGCTTACTTTTCGGTTGGTAGCGGTTACAAAATCCGCGATTTTTTCTTGACATTTCCTTTTAAATCCTTTTAAAATTCGAGCTAGATAAAATTCCATGAACTCGACAAAAATCCTTCAAATCAAACCCCATTTTCGCGTCGAAATCATCGAACCCAAACAAGTTTACCTACTCGAAGAAAACTCCACCCACGCCCTCACAGGAAGCCTCTACTGCCAAATCCTTCCCCTCCTCAACGGTGAAAACAGCCTACAAGACATCATCGAAAAACTTGACGGACAAGTTCCACCCGAATACATAGACCACGTACTGCAACGACTACAAGCCAAAGGCTACCTCACAGAAGCCGCCCCCGACTTATCGCCAGAAATCGCCGCCTTCTGGAGTGCCTTGGGCATCGACCCCCCCACCGCCGCCCAATCCCTACAGCAAGCAAAAATTGCCCTCACCGCAGTTGGGGAAATCTCCCCAGAACCCCTAGCCGCTTCCCTAACAGCAGTTGGCATTCATACCCAACCTTGGGAAACCCAGCAGTCTACATCCCCCTATACCCTGTTAGCAGTTCTCACCGACGATTACCTACAACCCGACCTAGCCAAAATCAACCAAATAGCCCTACAAACCAATCAACCTTGGCTTCTGGTCAAACCGGCTGGTAACATCCTCTGGCTAGGGCCAATTTTCATCCCTCAAGAAACAGGTTGCTGGCAATGCCTCGCCCATCGCTTGCGGGGAAATCGGGAAGTAGAAACCTCCATTTTGCACCAGAAAGCCAAACTCTCCCTAAATCAGAGCCGGCAAACCCCTACTTCTCCCTCCCTTACTAAGGAGGGGTCAAACTCTTCTCCCCCCCTTACTAAGGGGGGACAGGGGGGTATCTCCGGTTGCCTCCCCACCGCCCGCGCCACACTCCCCTCCACTGTGCAAACCGCCCTACAACTCACCACCACTGAAATCGCCAAATGGGTTGTGCAACAGCAAACTGCCACCAATCTGAAAGGGAAAATTCTCACCTTCAACCAAATCTCCCTAGAACTGCAAACCCACACCCTGCCTCACCGTCCCCAATGTTCCGCCTGTGGCAATCCGCAACTGTTAACTGAAATAGGTTTTCAACCCGTTACCCTGCGTCCCCTGGCCAAACACTTTACCAGCGATGGCGGTCATCGTTCCGTCACCCCCGACCAAACCGTACAAAACCACCAACATTTAATTAGTCCGATTACCGGAGTCGTCACCGCCCTAGTCCGCGTTTCCGACCCCAACAATCCCCTCGTCCATACCTACAGCGCCGTTCACAGTTTCGGCAGCGCCACCTCTTTGAAAGGACTGCGCCACGTTTTGCGCCATAAAAGTTCCGGTAAGGGAAAAACCGACCGCCAATCAAAAGCCAGTGGTTTCTGTGAAGCAGTCGAACGCTATTCGGGGATTTTCCAAGGCGACGAACCCCGGAAACAAGCAACTTTGGCAGAACTAGGAGAAAAAGCAATTCATCCATACCGATGTTTGCATTTCAGTCCCCGCCAATATGAAAATCGGGAAGCATTGAACGAGAAAAATACTGTCGCCCACGATTGGATTCCCCAAACTTTTGATGAAAGCCAATCGATTGACTGGACACCCGTTTGGTCGCTAACGGAACAAACCCATAAATACTTACCCACTGCTTACTGTTATTACGATTATCCATCGCCCAAAGACCACCGTTTCTGTAAAGCAGATTCCAACGGTAACGCTGCTGGGAACACTTTAGAAGAAGCGATTTTGCAAGGGTTTATGGAATTAATCGAACGGGATAGCGTCGGAATATGGTGGTACAATCGTCTGCAACGTCCGGCAGTAAATTTAGCCAGTTTTGATGAGCCTTATTTTTTAGAACTGCAAACTTATTATCAAAATAATGGCAGAGAACTTTGGGTGCTCGATTTAACTGCCGATTCAGGTATTCCCGCTTTTGCTGGCGTGTCTCGGCGCATTGATGGCGGTGCAGAAAGAATTATTGCTGGATATGGCGCACATTTAGACCCAAAAATTGCCATTTTACGCGCCGTTACAGAAGTAAATCAAATCGGTTTGGAGTTGGATAAAGTAGAAGCCGAAAAGTTAGAAGGGGCATGGCGAGATTGGTTATTAAATGCCACTTTAGAAAATCAACCTTATCTTGCTTTTGACCCCAATGTTACTCCTAAAGTTTATAGCGATTACCCCCAACTTTGGAGCGATGACATCTATGAAGATGTAATGACTTGTGTGGAAATTGCCAAAAATGCCGGATTGGAAACCTTGGTACTCGACCAAACTCGCCCGGATATTCGGTTAAATGTAGTTAAGGTTATTGTGCCAGGATTGCGCCATTTTTGGTCGCGTTTTGGGGCAGGAAGATTGTATGATGTCCCTGTAAAACTGGGTTGGTTATCTGCGCCACGTTTGGAAGAGGAAATGAATCCGATGCCGATGCCATTTTAACGGCTTTTTCGGTTTTTACTTCTATTTTCCAAGTCAAAGTCCGAAAAACTTCTCAAAAAGTAGGAAACTAAAATGGACAAGAAAAAACTGAAACAACTTGCCATCGAGCCAAATGGAAAAGTGGTGAAAGAACAATTGAATCCTTCCCTGCCACAAATCGCACCATCAAGTTTTCCTGAATATTCAATCTTACCCCTAGCCACAGCTATCCCAATGGTAGAAGCGGCAACATTGGATTACCCGGAAATAGATTGGCAACACACAACCTTTACCCTCTCCCGTTTTGCTTATCTACATCAACTCGGCGGCAAAATGGTGTTAGAATCACCCCTCTCCAAATTTAGAATTACCCTATTCGATAGCCAAGCCAGCGCCATCATCAGTTTATTATCCCAATCGCAAACCATAACAACCATTAGTGTAGCCTTTCCCCATATTGAAACCGAAACAATTCAAAAATTTATTCATCTATTATTAGCCACTCAATTCTTATCAATAGAACCCGAACCATTAAAATTAGAACTATGGGAATTTCACAACCTGCTGTTTCACAGTCGCAGTCGTGACGGCAGACACGATTATCAAACAGCATCAATCGAACATTGGGAACAAAGGGAATTATTTCCCATCGTCAAACCGCCCATGAGCGAGAAAATTATTCCTCTTTTTCGCCCTAACTTAGAATTATTAGCCCAAACCGATAGTTCCTTAACCCAAGCAATAGAAACCAGGCAATCCATTCGAGAATATGACGATTATCCCATCACCATTGAACAATTAGGCGAACTACTCTATCGCTGCGCCAGAGTAACAGAAGTTTATCAAATGGAAGAAGTAGGCGAAGTCAGTCGCCGTCCTTACCCCTGTGGTGGTGCGCGATACGAACTAGAAATTTATCCTGTTGTCCAGCAGTGTGAAGGATTGGATGCCGGATTGTATCATTATGACCCCCTCAACCATCAATTAGAGCAAATTGCCGACTACAATCCAGAAGTAGCCGCTTTAATTGCAGATGCTCGTTTATCTAGCGGCGAACAAGACACCCCCCAAGTTTTACTAATTATTACCGCTCGGTTTGGCAGACTTTTCTGTAAATATAAATCCTTAGCTTATGCCTTAGTATTAAAGCACGTTGGAGTGTTGTATGAAAACCTCTACTTAGTTGCTACTGACATGAACCTCGCCCCCTGTGCATTAGGAGCAGGAAATAGCGATAGGTTCGCACAAATTACCGGACTGGATTACTACGAAGAATCAGCCGTCGGCGAATTTATGCTCGGTTCAATTTCCCGGAAAGTAGAAGCGCAGGGGAGAGAGGGAGCAGGGGAGCAGGAGAGCAGGGAAGCAGGGGAGCAGGGAAGTATAGAGAGTAAGGGAAGTACATCCTTCACTTCCTCCAATCTCGTAGTTCCCAATCTAACCAACTTTATAACTCCATCTGCTGCTCCGATGAACAACGCAGATAAGCTACCTGGACTCTATGACCTTTGGGCGCATACAAAAGGCGACCATGAAATTACCATTGTTATTCTTGATGGTAACGCTGACCTAGAGCGCTCTTGCTTCCAAGGGGCAAACATCAGCAAAATTTTCCCTTACTGGCACGAAACCCCAGAACCCATTGCTCTAGAATATTACGAGGCTTTTCTAGAGATTGAAAAGAGTGGCGAAAAAGGCGAAGCCAAAGCCAAAAAACTACAAGCTGCCGTCCCCGAAGCAATTCTCAATCGCCTAAAAGGAAACTTTCACGCTACTCACATCATCAGTACCATTATTGGTCAACACGGCTCACCCGTTCCCGGAATTGCCCCTCGCTGTCGCGCCATTAATATTCCTATCAACACTACTGGCGACAATGGTGAGTTTATCTCTCCAATTAATCTTACCCGCGCCTTTGAATTAGCAATGAAACTGGGAGCAAACATCATTCACTGTGCGGCTTGCTGTGCCACTCAAACGGGTATTGCCCATGACTTGTTAGCTAGAGCAGTGAAAAACTGCCAGGATAACAATATTCTGATTGTTGCCCCTACAGGTAATGATAAAGGTGAATGTTGGTGCATTCCCGCCATTTTACCCGGTGTTCTGGGTGCCGGCATGATGAAAGACAATGGAAAACCTGCCAACTACAGCAACTGGGGCGGTAATTACCAGCATGACGGAATTTTAGCTCCCGGAGAAAACATTCTCGGCGCACAACCTACAACTGAAGAAACCAAACTTAGTCAAGGTACGAGTTGTGCGGCTCCCATCGTCACAGGTGTATCGGCATTGTTCCTAAGTCTGCAACTGCAACGCGGGGAAAAACCCAATGCCGAAGCGGTGCGTCAAGCTATTTTAAATAGTGCCATTCCTTGTGACCCGGAAGAAATAGAAGAACCGGAACGCTGTTTAAGGGGGAAATTGAATATTCCAGGCGCTTATCAGTTACTAACTGGAAAAGAGTTAACCCCAGTTCAATCGCACTCAGAAATCGTTATCCAGGCTAATAGTGAAAGTCCTTTAAAGAGGACTGAAAACCCCATTGAAAGCCCGCTGACTTCCAGTATTAATGCCAGTAATCGCCCAGAAATTCCCTCTGTTGAAGCCTCAATTAACAGTCCGTTTGAACAGGCTTCTGCTATGAACTACAGAATTGATTCTCCGGCAAACTCTGGCACAGTGCAGCCATCCAATACAACCGTTGCCAACCTCACCCTCAGTCAACCCGCCGAAGGCATCACCCCCAGCGCCACCTCAAAACTCGTCTACGCCTTGGGAACTATCGGTTACGACTTCGGTAGCGAAGCCAGACGCGACACCTTCAAACAGCTAATGCCTGCATTTGAAATTGACGGCACAGTAATTCCCCCTAATCCCTATGATGCCAGTCAAATGGTCGATTATCTGTCACAAAATCCCAGTGAAGCCAAAGCCTTGATTTGGACGCTCAATCAAGAACTTACCCCCATTTATGTCTTAGAACCCAGACAGGGCTTTGCTGCGGATGTCTACGAAATATTAATTATGATGTTAGCGGGGCAAATTGAACCGGAAGACAGCGATGATTTTATCGAACGAGTCAGCATTCCCGCTAAAACAACTGATAAAACCGTGCAGTTATTTTCGGGGCAAGAAATTCCCGTAATTACCTTAATCAATATCAGGGGAATGTACGGTTGGAAAATCAACAATTTAGTCGAAGCAGCTTTGCAAAGTGTGGCTTCGCAAGCACCGCAAGTTGATGAAATTGCGATGCGAAAAGCTCTCACTAGCTTCGTAAATAAAGTTTATTTTGAGTTCCAAAATCTAGGACAAACTTCTAAAGACAGGGCATTAAATTTTTCCGTTACTAATGCTTTCCAAGCTGCTTCGAGCTTCGCTGAAGCTATTTCCAGAGGAATGCAACTCGATACGATTGAAGTAGAAAAAAGCCCGTTTTGTCGGATTAATAGCGATTGTTGGGATGTGATATTAAAGTTTTTCGATTCAGAAAATGGACTTAGGGCTAAGAGGGTTTATCGGTTTACAGTTGATGTGAGCGACAGAATTCCTGTAACTCTGGGTGAAGTTCGCTCTTGGTCTGTACCAAAATAATACCATTTCTCCAAAGTTTTGCTACAATCGCGTTGTCTCCCCTTGAAGCATAAGTCTTAAAATTTAAGACCTCCGAATATTAAAACAGCACCAATCTTGCCGCCGCCACAATGTCGCCACTACCCAACCATGCTGCTCTAAAGTATCAGCAATAGGCTTAGCTTGTTCTAGCAAAATTCCGCTAAGAACTCCCCAAGTAGTGGGTTTTGAAATTGCCTCAAACTGTGGAATCAAATCAATAATAACTTCTGCTAAAATATTGCACATCAAACCGTCAACAGGGCCATCAATCGTTTTTATCAAACGATCGATCGTACCCTCTTCTACATTTAACTGGTGAGAGAGAATCCGGTTAAGTTTACGATTACTAATAGCAGCATCTACTGCTAAGGGATCGGTATCGACAGCATAGGCTTTTTTAGCTCCTAACAAAATCGATCCAATTGATAAAATTCCCGATCCGCAACCAATATCAGCTATTATAGGAGCATTTTCACTAGAGCCAAAACCGAGCCGCATTTCTAAGGACTCTAAACATAACTGAGTGGTGGCATGAGTACCTGTGCCAAAAGCCATGCCAGGATCTAAACGTAGCAAAAGCCTTTCTGAATTTGTGGGTACTGGTAGCCAAGCGGGATAAATTAAAAAGCGATCGCCAATTTCTTGAGGTTGCCAGTGTACTTTCCAACTGCTGGCCCAGTCTTCTTCATCAATTAAATTCCACTGAGTAGCGGGTAGTGACAAACCGGAACAAAGAGCATCTTGGCGCAGATACAAAGAAAGAGCTGCTAAATCTAGTAAACCTGCCTGTTCTTCCGGCAAGTAGGCTGATATTAAACAGTAATTATTTTTCATCTCGCTGGCAGTTCCCCGACAGCCAAAATTTTCCAAGCGCCAGAAGATTATATCTTCTAACCCCGGATCGCAAATAACTCGAATTTCCCACCAGCTATGTGCCATAAATTAATTAAAATTAAAAATTAAAAATTAAAAATTGGGATGCTGCATTTTTAATTTTTAATTTTTAACTTTTTATTGCTAAAGAGTTACCGTGTAAGCATCTCGAATACCTGCAAGTTTGATAATCTCGGCCAATATTCCTTCTGGCAGAGGGTCATCAAGGCTCAGTACCATTACTGCATCTCCGCGCACGATTCTGCGACCTACTTGCATACTGGCAATATTGACATTAAAACTGCCCAATAGGGAACCAAGTTTGCCAATAATTCCTGGCATATCGCGGTGCAAGGTAAATAACATATGGCGACTCGGAGAAACGTTCACGGGGAATTCATCGACGCTGGTGATCCGAATTTCATCTTCACCGAGTACGGCCCCAGTGACGGTGTGCTCGCCAAGAGTTCCTTTAGCTTCTAATCGCAAAGAGCCTGCGTAGTCGCGGACGGAGGCATCTCGTGTCTCGATTACGCGAATGCCGCGCTCTTTGGCTTCGATGCTGGCATTGACGTAGTTTACTCGTTCGCGCAGTGCTTGAGATAGGAGGCCTTTAAGGGCGGCCACGACTACTGGCTGACTTTGATTGTTGGCAAGTTCTCCTTGGAGAAGAACATTCAGGTAATCGACTCGTCCTCCCGCTAGTTGACTGACCAAATTGCCCAGGGTTTCGGCTAATTGCAAGTAAGGTCTGAGCTTTTCGATCGCATCCGGGTAGATGCCAGGAATATTCACCGCAGACCGGGCTGGCAGGCCCAGGAGCACGTCTCGAATTTGTTCGGCGACATCGATCGCGACATTCACCTGAGCTTCCGCTGTCGAGGCTCCTAAGTGGGGTGTGAGGATGGCTTTTTGACCGAGCGATCGCAGTGGAGAATCAGCTTGTAGAGGTTCGTTTTCGTAAACATCTAAAGCTGCACCCGCAATTTGACCCTCTTCTAAGGCTTTTGCTAGGGCTGTTTCGTCGATGATACCGCCTCTGGCACAATTGATAATCCGGGCGGTGGGCTTCATCTTCTCCAAGACTTCAGCGTTAATCAGGTGATAAGTTTCTGGAGTTTTGGGAATGTGCAGCGTGATGTAGTCGGATTCACGCATGAGCAATTCTAACTCTACCAATCTACAGCCAATCTGTTCGGCGCGTTCGGTGGAGATGAAGGGGTCATAAGCTAGCAATTTCATCCCCATCGCTTTGGCGGCGGCGGCGACATGAGAACCAATTTTGCCTAAACCGACGATACCGAGAGTTTTTTTGTAAACTTCAACGCCCATAAAGCGATTGCGTTCCCACTTGCCGTTTTTCACGGAGTTATCGGCATCGGGGATGTAGCGGGAGATGGCTAACATCATGGCGATCGCGTGTTCGGCGGCCGCGATCGTGTTACCTTCTGGGGAATTGACAACTACGATACCTTTGCGAGTAGCGGCGGGTACGTCTACATTATCGACCCCCACGCCAGCCCGACCGATGATTTTAAGCTGATTGGCTGCTTCAATTATTTCTTTAGTAACTTGAGTGCCGGAACGGATCATCAGAGCGTCATACTCTGGGATAATTCGCACCAGTTCCTCTAGTGGTAAACCAGTTTTTACATCAACTTGAGCAACTTGGGACAGAATATCAAGTCCAGCAGCATCAATGGGATCGGAGACAAGAACCTTTGGCATAGCAGGTGGGGCAAAGTAAACAAAGCTTTCCGCAGTATGCAATTGTATCTGTATCAGGGGTCTATGTACTGTCTTTTGCTGGAAAGATTTTAGCTTTTCCTTGAAAAATCCATTTAAAATCCCTCAAGTCCTTACCTAGTAAGTCTTTTATCGCTATAATTCATCATGGGACTTACGCAAAAGTATCTCTAACGCCGCCCTCTGGATGGTAAAGATACCGCCCAGAGAGCGGCATTACGTGGTGCTTTTGCGTAATTTCTGTTTTCCTTCGGGCCTGTTTTCCTTCGGGTCTGTTTTCCTTCGGGGCGAGTGCTGGCGGTGCTGCTGAATGTGATAGTGTCATCATTTATGGGATCTAGTGCGATCGCGCACTATCAAAGCAGTCGGACATGAGTTAAACGTAGGCTACACAATAGCCTCAAACATATATAGTGGCTTACAGGCTGTTTGTGGCGATCGCCCACCCGACAAGTTATAGCAGTTAACAGTTAACAGTTAACAGTTAACAAATAACAAATAACAACTAACCACTAACTACTAACAATTTGAGTTATGTATTATCTAGTTGCCATACTCCCCGACCGAATTCAAGCCGAAGCTGCTTATTCTGCCCTCGAAAAAGAAGGCTTGCCCATGAAGCAAATTAGCATCTTAGGCAGAGGCTATAAAAGCGCTGATGAATATGGCTTAATTGACCCCAAAGAACAAGCTATCAAACAAGCTAAATTCATGGCAATTTGGCTTGTACCCTTTGGATTTTTTGCCGGATTTTGTTTTAGCTTGATTACTGGCTTAAAGACTTTTGCCTTTGCCGGTGAACTTGGCGATCACATCATCGGCGGTATTTTAGGAGCTCTTTCTGGAGTATTGGGAAGTATTTTTGTTGGAGGCGGTGTTGGTTTAATATCTGGCGACGCTTTACCTTTTCGCAATCGCTTAAATGCAGGCAAATATCTAGTAGTTGTTAACGGCAATGAAACTCTCACACGCCAAGCTACACCTATTCTCCGGCAATTCGATCCTGAAAATATGCAGAGTTACTCCGATCCTAATATCTTTAGTTAATTGGAATCCTCCAAAAATATTATGAGGAGCATACTTTGGTGAAAATCCAAACAGAACGTCTAGAACTTATTCCTTATTCACTGGAAGTTGCAGAAGCCGCAATCGCTGACAAATCTCAGATAGAAAAGCTCTTAAATGTCAAGATTCCTAGCGATTGGCCTTGGTCAGAGGTAGAAGAAGTTTTACCCTTTTTTGCTCAGTTAGCTGCCGATCCGTTACAGTTAGGTTGGGGCGCTTGGTTAATGATTCATAGTAGAGAAAATACTATTATTGGCGATTTAGGCTTTGGTGGCAAAAATGAGCAGGGAATAGTTGAAATGGGTTACAATGTTCTGCCTGCTTATCAAAACCAAGGTTACGGTTTTGAAGCGATACAAGCACTGGTTAATTGGGCATTAACTCAAACGAATTTACATAAAATTCTCGCTACTTGCCCTCAAGACCATTTAGCATCAAAACGGATTTTAGAAAAAGTGGGAATGCAATTAAAAAGTTGTGAAGAAGGCTTATTAAAATGGGAAATTACGCTATAATATACTTTTAAGAATTACGCAAAACTGTTTGTAACGCCGCCTCTGGGCGGTATCTTTACAGCAACCAAGGGCGGCGTTACATAAAATGAAAGCAAGCTACCTTAATCTAAAATCAGAAGATGTTACCAAGAGAAGAACTGTTAAAAGGAATTGAAAATCGTGAGTGTGTGGCCCGTGCGATCGACCAAGCTGAGCAAGCACTCAAAACTTGGGAAATTAGCCTGACTGATTTTCTTTCTCCCCCTGAGTTAGCGGAGACACAAAAGGTATTTAGTCGATTAACAGAAGTACAACTAATTGCTTGGGGAGGCTATCCACAGGCGGAACGTCAAAGACTTGCGATCGCGCGTTCTGAACTTCCTTTAGACAATTCTAGCGTAAGTGTTGCAGCCTTAGAAATAGCTGGTAATTTCCTCTTTGATACCGCATCTCACCGCGACTTTTTAGGATCTATCTTGGGTTCTGGAATTGTCCGAGAAAAGACTGGCGATATCATAGTTTTAGGGGAAAGGGGATCACAAGCAATAGTTGTGCCAGAACTGGTAGAATATTTAGAGATGCACTTAAAGCAAGTTCGTTCTGTTCCCGTACAAATTCAGCGGATAGAGTTGAGCGAACTGAAGATTAAGGAACCTAAAAAGAAGGAATTAACAACAGTAGAAGCATCAATGAGATTGGATGCGATCGCATCTGCTGGATTCGGGATGTCTCGTAGCAAAATGGTTGATTTAATTGAAGGTGGAGATGTGCGAGTTAACTGGAAAGATATCGCCCAATCTAGCCATATTATTAAGTCTGGAGATTTAGTTGCTATTCGTGGTAAAGGGCGATTAGAAATTGGGGAAGTTATGGTTACGAAAAAAGATCGTTATCGCATACAGTTAACTCGATACATTTAAGAAGAAGGGACTAGGGAAAGAGGAGGAGATGGGGGAGATGGGGAGGATGGTAATTACCAATTACCAATCACCAATTACCAACTAACAACTAACAACTAACAACTAACAATTAGCGATTACCAATTACCAATTACCAATCACCAATTACCAATTATAAACTCCCCGTCATCACCATAGGCCCAGCCGGATTTTTAAGTAAAGGCGATGCTTCAACAGTCACAACTAATGTAGTTACTTCCCCATTAGTAGGCAGAGAAAGCTTGACAAAAACAGTGCCTTTTTCATTAGTATTAAACTGCTCCCAAGCCACTGTTTCCTCATTAATAACCGACCATAATTGATAAAATTGACCCTTGGGTAAAACCGGAAGATTCTTTAAAATTAAAACAGCTTTAGGTTCTCCGGGTGTAACAACAATACTACCAGAAGCAGCAGAGGCTTGAGCCATACCTTTAAGAGAAACTAGATGAGTATTCGGTTGTTGCAACATCGCAATCACATCTTTTTGTCGCACAACCTGAGCCTCAAGCGTCGTTATTTGTTGTCTGAGTCGGTAGTTATCTAAACCAATAGCTAAAGCTAATAGTGCTGCTACGCTACCAATAATAGGACTCCATCTTAGAGAAAATAGTTTTAGTTTTTCCCGAAGCAATGGGTGAGGATTTGCTGCAACAATCTTGTTTGGGAATGCAACAGTAGTTGTTGCAGCAGCTTCTAAAATAGAGTCATAAAGATGTGATGGCGGTGCGATATCAGGTAAAGCATAAGGCATGACTTCTAAAACTTCCTGTAAACTAGCTACCTCTGTAGCTAATTCAGGATTTTCTTTCAGCACTCGGCTTAATTCCTCAGCTTCTTCAGAGCTAAGGTTGCCAAGTACATAACCTGCCATCAATTCTTCTAAAGGTTCAGGAAATAAAGGCTCTGTCATAGGTGTAACTAGCCAATTAAATTTTGTAAGTTTTTTCTTAAATTCAATAAACCTTGGCGAGACCAAGTTTTAATTGTTCCCAGTGGTATACTAAGTTTGGCGGCGATTTCCGATTGACTCAAGCCATCGTAATAAGCCATTTCTAACACCTGCCGTTGTTTTTCGGGAAGTTGAGCTAAGGCATCGCGAACATAGTGCGAACGGTCACTTAAAGAAGCTGATTCAAAAGGTGTAAGAGGTGGAATTTCAGTAGCCATCATCTGACTCCATCGCTGGAGAAATTTCAACTTAGTGCTGCGGGAACGAAGTTTATCAATTGCTCGCGAACGAGTCAGAGTTGTCAAAAAGCTGCTCAAAGAGCCACGATTAGGATTGTAAGTTCTCTTTTGCCAGAGATTGATAAAAATCTCTTGGGTTAAGTCTTCTGCTTCTTGAGGGTTTGTCAAGATTCTCAGGGCCAATCTGTAGACTAAGCTGCCATAGCGGTTATACAAAATACCCAAGGCAGATGCTTGACCAACACTTATTAACTGAAATAACTCAGCGTCAGTCTGTTTGTCAGGGTCATCCACGCTTGTTTCGGCAGGGTTCAAATCCATAGGTTTTTCGTAGAACAGACCTAAACTGATAATTCTAAGTTGATTTCGATGGTGGTAGCAAGGGCATCTCCAGAAAGAACCAGACTCCATCTTCTTAAATACGACCCACAGAACTGCTTGGATGTAGGGAAGTTGGGTCACTTAACCTGAGTGAAAAAAAATATTTGAGGTTGACAATCCAATCTCAGGAGTCATCCGTACTACAATAGAACGCACTGTTAGCGATTACCTGCTAACTTGTAGAATTAATATTTCTCAGACTTGGAAGAAAAATATGAACCGGAAAGTGCTTTGTTTAGTTGTTGGTTTGACCTTAACGGCTAGTCTATATAGCTGTTCTTCTAGTCCTAACACTGAAAATCAGGTGGCTCCTAGTGCTTCGCCTGCTTCCATGAAAAGTCCTGACGCGATGAAGAGTCCCGATGCGATGAAGAGTCCTGATGCGATGAAAAGTCCCGATGCGATGAAAAGTCCCGATGCGATGAAAAGTCCCGATGCGATGAAAAGTCCCGATGCGATGAAAAGTCCCGATGCGATGAAGAGTCCCGATGCGATGAAGAAATAGTATTTGTGGGGCGGGCGCTGCGGCAAACTTGATCTTGAGGATAATCAAAATTATAGATTACGCCAGCGCCCCTCTTCCTTAAAGTGGTAAAGTTGGGAAAAATGGAGCTAACCAAAGTTGGATCTTGACATCCCAACCTAAAATAATCGCGATCGCACTGAGTACAACAATTACTCCGCCAATTCTCTGTAAGGCTGCACTATGGGGGCGCAAGCGTAATAAGTTCTGGCTGAAATACCGCCCTCCATAGGCGATCGCTAGCAGCGGTAATCCCGCCCCCAAACCGTACAAAACTAATAAAACAAAGGTAGTTGTAGGCTGAGGGTTGACAACAGCTATAACCAAAATACTCGCCAGAACTGGGCCCGCGCAAGGTGTCCACAGCAAACCGAGTTGAGTTCCCAGCCAAAATTCACCCATTAACCCCACCCGTACAGGTTCTTTCAGCCAACGTTGAAAGTGTAAGTATTTAAACACTAATTGGTAAATCTGGGGAAAAATGGTACTTACCCCAGCCATCAGCAGAAATGCAATTGCTCCATTGCGGAGAACGCTAGCAAGGCTAACAAACCAAGTTGATGTTACTCCCAATAAACTCCCAATTGCTGCAAAACCAGTAATTAATCCTAATACCAAAGCAACGGGGCCATAGCGATGAGATTGAAGGCTTCGCCCTAATAATAGAGGTAAAATTGGCAAAATACAAGGCGAGAGGATAGTTAGAAATCCCGCTAGCAAAGCTACACCAGTCGAAGGGAGTGAAGTTGCCATTTAACTACCCTAATAACTGGCGAATTGTCTGTTCTGTTTCGTCATAAGCTCCTTCCCCAATATGATTATAGCGCCGAATGCCTTGTCGATCTGCTAAAAATAAATGAGGCCAGTATTCATTCTTGTAAGCAAGCCAAGTTTTAAACTCGTTATCCAAAGGTACTGGATAAGTAATTTGATATTCCTTCAAAGCTTTTTTGACATTATTTACATCGCGCTCAAATGGAAATTCAGGAGTATGTATGCCGATAATTTTTAATCCTCGCTCGGCATATTGGCGATGCCAACGAGTAATGTAGGGTAGAGTACGCTGGCAATTAATGCAGGCGAATGTCCAAAATTGTACCAACACCACGCTACCTTTGAGATCGGATATTTTCAGCGGTGGAGAATTGAGCCACTGGCTAATACCCTGAAACTCTGGTAAAATCTGTCCTACCTGTGAAGTAATAGCTCGCTCTGTGGTAGGGGAAATATCGCTTTTAGGAGGAGTAAGTATTGGAATATTTGTAGAGCTAGAGGTTGGGGTAGCAGTTGACATCATCTCTTTCTTGAGACCAAAACTGATAGCAGTTCCACCAACTCCTAGCCCTAAATACCATAGTAATTTACGCCGCCCCGGCCCGCGATTGTTCATAAGGTAATTTTCCTTCCTTAATTTACTTTAGATACGGATATGACCGAAAATTGGATGTTTTCTGCAAATATAAAAAATTTTAAATCCAAAATAGAGTCAGCCTCGTATTAAATAAAAGCCTACCAATGAGTTATCAGTTTGTATCGGAAGTTACAAATAGCAGTCTCATAGTATAGCAACAGACAAGAATGTTAGGATAAATTCCGTAACGCCGCCCAGAGGGCGACGTTACGTAAGTTCTCAAAACAATAAAGTTGTCCTAACCTAATTACCTTGACATTGGCTATAACATGAAAACTTGTATGGCAGTCAAAATTGTTAGCAATTAGCAATTAGCAATTAGCAAATTAACCTGCTACCAGACAAATGAAATGTTTATACCCTTCCTATTTAGCTAAATACTTACTATGGATTCATCTGTCCCTTCTAAAACATCTCGACCTCGACTACCAAACCAGGCAGCTTTAGCAAAGTTATTTCACTGGCTAAATATCATTAGTTTAGTAATGATGATTGGTAGTGGATTGCAAATTTACAATGCTAATCCTGTTTTTGGTGGGCGCGGAGGATGGCAATTTCCATCTATATTTTTGTTAGGTGGTTGGCTCGGTGCTGGTAGACATTGGCATTTCGCCGCCATGTGGTTATTCACACTTAATCTTTTTTGGTATGGTCTTTATATTTTCATTAGCCGCCGCTGGCAGCATCGTTTTCTCGGCTATAATGACCTCAAGGCTTTACAGAAGTCTCAAAACGTTAAGCGCAAAAATTATTCATGGCATCGCCTAGCTTATACAGCAATTATTCCGGTTTTACTGCTAGCAGTATTTAGTGGAGTGGGAATGTATAAACCTGCTCAATTCCACTGGATTGTTGATTTATTTGGCAGTTGGCAGGCGCTGAGAATAGTACACTTTATATCAGTTCCTACTGTCATTATTTTTTCACTCGTTCACTCTTGGCTAGGCCTCAAGGTTGGGGGTTTTCGCCTAATTAAGTCAATTTTTTGGTAGAGGTTTACTCATGTTTCCAAATTCTCATAAGTCATGGCAACGCCGCCAAGTTCTGCAATTATCGGGACTCTCTGGTATCGGTTTAATTTTGGGCGGTTGTGGATTAGTTCGCACTGATAATATCATTGGCAAAAGTTTTGAACCTTTGAACGAAAGTGTAGAAAGTTTGTTGTTTAATCCTCAAAAACTGGTACCGGAATTTCCAGCTAGTGCCATCGAACCTGATGCCTTAATTATCAATACTTTTGATTCAACTCCAGAGCTTGACGTAAAATCTTTTCGCCTGATAATTGATGGTGAGGTAAATCGTCCTCTGAATTTAAGTCTAGAACAAATTAAAGTTATGCCTCTAACTGTCATGACAATTCGTCATGTTTGTGTGGAGGGTTGGGCCGCTATTGTGCAGTGGGGTGGGGTGCGGTTGCGGGATTTGGTTGCTCTTGCTCAACCAAAGGCAAATGCTCGCTACATTTACTTTAAATCTGCGGATGACTACTATGAAAGTTGGGATATTGCTTCAGCTTTGCATCCTCAAACTTTGATGGCTTATCAAAAGAATGGTAATCCTTTGAGTATTGAAAATGGCGCACCTTTACGCCTAGCATCGCCAATTAAGCTAGGTTATAAACAGAGTAAGTGGGTAACTAAAATTACGTTAGTTGGTGAATTACTCCCTGAAAAAGGTTACTGGGAAGATCGAGGTTATGAGTGGTTTGCAGGACTATAATAGTAACTTGCTTGTTTATGTTTACTCGATGAGATTGGTTGGTTAATTAGCGATTGGATGATGTATAATGAAGAAACGATTTTTTTTACAAGCAGGTTTAGGAGTGGTAGGTATGGCATGGTTATCTCGCTATTTACCTTGGACATCAAAAGTTATGGCATCTTCTAATGATGTTTTTGAAATTACTAAAACTGAAGAAGAGTGGCGTACAATCTTGACTCCTCAACAGTTCCAAGTGCTGCGCCAACACGGTACTGAACGCGCTCATACTAGCCCTCTCGACAAGGAATATGGGAAGGGAATATACGCCTGTGCTGGTTGTGATTTGCCACTTTTTTCATCGGAAACTAAATTTGATAGCGGTACGGGTTGGCCCAGCTTTTTTGACCCGATACCAGGGGCAATTGGCACATCTGTTGATAATTCCTTGTTTACAACTAGAATTGAAGTACATTGTCGTCGCTGTGGTGGGCATTTGGGTCACGTATTTGATGATGGGCCCAAGCCAACTGGTAAACGCTACTGTATGAATGGCGTGGCTCTCAAATTTATTGGTGGGTGATATTCTGCTACAAAGATTCGATTTTCGTAACGCCGCCGTCCCGGCGGTATTTTTACCGCCAAGATGGCGGCGTTACGCGATTGGTAGGTAAATCCTGTGGAATCAACCTGTTTACCTATCTTTTACTGCTGTACTAGAACCCTAAGATGTCAAGAAAACAGACAATTGGCTAACTGTAACAATGCTTAGGTCAGACTTTAGGGGAAATCCACCTCCGACACTCCCCATCAGAGTTAAGACACAGTAAAGCTTTTATCCATTTCTAGAATCCTATTGGCTGAGGCTGATTAAAAATCAAGCGAGACAGTTCAGGAACTAGAACGAATACGATACAAAATCTTAGGCGCTTTCTAAATAATGAGTTCATAACTCAAATACAGGCGCTCTATGAAAACCTCACTCAAACTTCAATTCGCTGCTCTTGCTGCTACTGCTATCGGCACAATTTCTGCAATAACTCCCGCGATTGCGGCCTTCACCTTTGGTCAAAAAGATGTTGACCAAACGAAATTTGTAGCCGCCGCAGTTCCATTCCGAGGCGGTACTACTCACCAATTAGTAATTCTAGAACAGGTCTCGAATAAACGCGCTTGCTGGAGTGAAAGCGGCAATCGTCCTGTTACTGTAAATCCCCTATTATTAAAGTTTAATTTCACAGGAATTTGTGGACGCGCTACTGATAGTAATGGCTACTCTATTCGGGTGGCTGGAACTGATTTAGGGATGCAATATAATCTTAATATTCAGCGCGTTAATGGAGAGATGGTACTGGTTGGTACTAATCGCCGCAATCCTTCTGCTGCACCGATGGTAATTGGTCGCACTCGCGGTGTTGCTAATGGTTTAACTAAGATTTCTCTGGAACCAGGCTGGCGCTTTGCTAAGCGGACTTATAATGGTAAGATGTTAGGGCATATTTATCTTACTAATAATAACATGGCGCTGGTAAATCGGTAATTGGTAATTGGTAATTGGTAATTGGTAATTGCATTTTCTTTTTGCCTTCTGCTATAATTAGCTTAAGGCTCTTGTCAGCAGTAGTCTAAAGAGCTAGAATAAAATTCTACTTTATCAATCTATAACAACTGCCAAGACAGTTAGGACACTCTAAATTGCTGAAACCATTGATTTTATTCCCTCTTCCCTAACCTCTAGCCCCTAGCCCCTAGTCCCTAATTATAGCATTACGCAATTGTTTACACCTAACAAAATCTTCACTGTAGATGCGCTGTCGGTTCGTCTCTACGAGACTGAGAAACAATTAGCAAACGACGCGGCACAAATTTCACAAACTTATTTACAGGAAACTCTGACTAAACAGGGGAGTGCTACTGTACTGCTTGCGACTGGTAATTCGCAAATTAAATTTTTGGAAGCTTTGATTGTTTTAGGCGGTATAGATTGGTCTAAAATCACTTTTTTCCATTTGGATGAGTATTTGGGAATTGATGCTAATCATCCTGCTAGCTTCCGGCGCTATATGCGCGAAAGGGTGGAAAGTCGAGTGCATCCTGGGGTATTTCACTACATCGAAGGAGACGCGGCTCAACCGCTAGAGGAGTGCGATCGCTATGCTAAACTTTTACAGGAACAGCCGATTGATTTGTGCTGTCTGGGTTTGGGCGAAAATGGGCATTTGGCTTTTAACGATCCGCCTGTGGCTGATTTTGGCGATCGCAGAAGTGTAAAATTAGTAAAACTAGATGTGGCCACTCGCCGACAACAGGTAAATCAGAGTCTTTTTTCCCATTTGGAAGCTGTGCCCCAGTATGCTTTTACAGTGACTTTACCATTGCTTGGCTCGGCTAAAAAAATTATTTGTCTCGCACCAGAAAAACGCAAGGCTCCTGCGGTTAAGGAGATGCTTTTGGGGTCAATTAGTGCTGCACTTCCCGCTTCATTTCTGCGAATGCAGGCTCAGGCAACTCTATTTTTAGATGTAGATTCAGCGAGTTTACTTTAAGAGTTAACATTAACAGCACTCACGCAGACCTCACAAAAAACCTCAAAAAGTCGGCTGTAAGTTAGCCTTTTTTAAGTGGTTCCCATTTTTTGAAAAGGTGAGGGGATCGAGATTACCGAATCGCGATCGCATCTCAACAGCCTCTATACCGCTGATTTGAGGCAGCGATCCCACCTGGGATTTACCCAGATATTGTTACATTTGTCAATAGGTTGTCAAGCTTAATCGATCATAACTTTTAGTGTCAAATTAAGATTACACTATCCTGATTGTTGTAAAATTATTAAAAAATTATTTAAAGTTGTTTGAGAAGTAAGCCAATGTTTGAAGAAAACTACAGGTTCCAGGTTTCGCCCTTACCTGCAAACAATCGCTGGAAGTGGCAAGTGCTCCTCCCGACAGGAGCCATCTTCACATCCAAAGAATACTACCCTACCTCGGATCAAGCTATCTGTGCGGGTCAGCATTGGATTGATGTAGAAACAGCATTTAATGCTCTGAACCGCTCTCTATCCCAAATTTGCGGTGAAGGTACGATTACTCAGAAGGAATATGCCAATTTGATGAGATCTTTTCTGAGGATTACCAAGCACTCTTGTGAGAAGTAATACCATAACCATAGATGCGGATTATTGGGGCGGGTTTAGCTAATAACTTTGCCATTCCGCAGCTCGATCCTGTAGGCAACCCACCCCAAAAACTGGAATATCCTAGAAAAGACTTTTGTACTCAACCCTTCTAAATCAGAAAAACTCTGATTTTTGAATCGCGATTGTATTTGCATTTATTTCAATGTGGGCTAGAATAGACCCACTATTTGCAGTGAGCGATAAAGTGAGAGCAAAAATCCTCTTGTTCTTAAAAGCTATTCAGAGTTGGACGAGTAAAACTCGCTACATCAGAAATTTTGTCTGCAATTCCCGACAAAATTTACTGTCATTCCTTTGGTTGGGATTCCTGGCTTTTTTGGTCGCGATTGTAGTTGTTCCTCTAACAGTGCAGTATCCCGAAAGCAGCATTGCTCAAGTTCCATCTTATTCTGTTTCCAATCTTATCGAAAAAGGTAGAATTCTTTATGAGGCGGGGCGGTTTTCTGAGGCAGCAGCGCTTTGGCAACAGTCCGCTCAAAATTATGATATAAAAAACGATCGCCTTAATCAATCTCTTAGTTTAAGCTATCTCTCTTTGGCATATCAAGAATTAGGGCTTTTGCCAGAAGCAGAAAAAGCCATCGCCTCTAGTCTCAAGCTAATTAATAACTCCTCAATCAATCATTCTTCCTCAGCTATTGTACTCGCCCAAGCATTAAATATCCAAGGGCGTTTGCAGTTAGCAGCCGGACAAACTGAAGCTGCCCTCGATACTTGGAAAAAAGCAGAAGCATCTTATACTAAAGCTGGAGATGAAACTGGAATTTTAGGCAGTCAAATTAACCAAGCCCAAGCCTTACAAACCTTGGGTCTTTATCGCCGTGCCAAGGCAACGTTAGAGCAAGCAAATCAAAAATTACAAGCTCAACCCAATTCTATACTAAAAGCTACAGGATTAAGGAGTTTAGGAGTTGCTCTTCAAGCAGTGGGAGACTTGCGTGAATCTCAGAAAATTTTAGAGCAAAGTTTGCTAATTTCTCAGCAGCTACAAACTGCAAATCCAGAGGCACCGGCTATGGAGAAAAGAGAACTTAGTGCCACGTTCTTAAGTTTAGGAAACACTGCCAGAGCTTTGCAAGATGCTAAAAGTGCTCTGAACTACTACCGACAGGCAGCTCAACTTTCTAGTTGTACTACTACTCAGAATAATTGCCAGAACAATCATACTAGCATACAAGCTTTACTCAACGAACTTAGCTTGAGTATAGAAACTGAAAACTTAGCCGATATTAACTCATTATTGCCGCAAATCCAAAATCAAATAACTAACCTGCCACCTAGTCGAGCTACAGTTTATGCTCTAGTTAATTATGCCCAAAGTTTGATTGTAATGGAGACACCAAAAAATCGAGCGAGCGGCGATAACTCTGTCGTTAAATCCGTTCCTATACCTGTTACTAAACAAGCAGCTCAAGTATTGGCTTCAGCTATTCAACAAGCGACAACACTGCAAGACTTAAAAGCAGAATCTTACGCTTTGGGAGAGCTAGGAAAACTCTATGAACAGTCCACCCAGTGGGAAGATGCTAGAAAATTAACTCAACAAGCTTTGATAATTGCTCAAGGAATTAGTGCTGATAATATAGCTGCTCGTTGGCAATGGCAGTTAGGGAGAATTCACAAACAGCAGCGAAATTTACCGATGGCAATTGCAGCTTATTCAGAAGCAGTAAAAACTCTCCAATCTCTTCGCACTGATTTAGTTACTATCAATCAGGACGTTCAGTTTTCTTTTCGTGAAAGTGTGGAACCAGTTTATAGAGAACTGGTAGAATTGCTATTAGATACTAATCCCAGTCAAGAAAATCTAAAGGAAGCTAGAAAATTAATTGAAGCATTGCAATTGGCAGAATTAGATAACTTTTTCCGCGAAGCTTGTTTAGATGTTAAACCCCAGCAAATTGATGAAGTAGATCCGCAAGCAGCGGTATTCTATCCGATTATTTTAGCAGACCGTTTAGCTGTAATTCTGTCTCTGCCAAAACAACCACTACGCTATTACGAAACTAAATTGCCTAAAAACAATTTAGAAACTACTTTAGATGAGATGTTGCAATCTTTAAATCCGGCTTTCTCAAGTCAGGAACGCTTGCGGCTTTCTGAACAAGTTTACAACTGGTTAATTCAGCGATCGGAAGCAGATTTAGTCAAATATAACATCAAAACTCTAGTATTTGTCCTCGATGGCATTCTTCGTAATTTGCCAATGGCTGCTCTTTATGATGGCAAACAATATCTAATCGAAAAATACAGTGTTGCTATTACTCCGGGTTTGCAGCTACTAGAAGCACGAGGCCTCGGTCAGAGAAAAATCAAGGCTTTAACGGGAGGATTAACTGATGCTCGTCAAGGATTTTCAGCCTTGCCAGCAGTGAAATCAGAAATCAATCAAATTAGCTTGGAAATTCCTTCTCAGGTGCTTTTAAATCAGGATTTTAGCGAGGTTAATTTGCAAAAGCAGATTCGTGAAAATTCTTTTCCTGTGATTCACTTAGCTACTCACGGTCAGTTTAGTTCTAATCCAGAAGAAACATTTATCCTGACTTGGAATGAGAAAATTAATGTCCGAGATTTTGAGAAGTTACTGAGTAGTTCAAGCGGACAAAATGGCTCTAGGAGAGTGGAATTGCTAGTTCTTAGTGCTTGCCAAACTGCTGCTGGTGATAGCAGGGCTGCTTTGGGATTGGCAGGGGTTGCGGTGCGTTCTGGTGCGAGTAGTACCCTGGCAACGCTTTGGTCTGTACGCGATGATTCTACGGCTACACTAATGGCGGAATTTTACCGAGAACTCGCTCAACCTAATATTACTAAAGCTGAAGCTCTCCGTCTTGGTCAGTTGGCTCTTTTAAACCAATCCCGTTACGAACATCCCTTTTATTGGGCTCCTTTTGTTCTGGTGGGAAATTGGCTGTAATTGGTAATTGGTAATTGGTAATGGGTAATGGCTAATGGCTAATGGCTAATGGCTAATGGCTAATTACCCATCTTCCTCATCTCCCCTTCTTCCTTCTTCCTTCCCCATCTCCACTTCTTCCTTCTTCCTTCTTCCTTCTTCCTTCTTCCTTCTCTGGGAGACAGTTGCAGGGTTTCTATGTCACTTTGTAATAAAATATATCTTAGGGTTGATTTACAAAAGCTTTATAAATATACTAGGAGTGAGGCTTTATTATGAATATACTAGGGTGCGACCTCTCGACTTGGAACACCTCAAATAGGACTTACATAAATCTATGTGTAGCGCCGCCTTCTGAGCGGTAAAGTCACCGCCCAGAGGGAGGGATTACGTGAATTAGTTGGTAAGTTCTGTCAAATAAACAACATTTCCTCATCATGATTAAGCACAAATCTTTGAAACATCTGAAGCTGTTTGCGATCGCGCTCTGCGTAGAGGTCTTGTTCGCTAACACCTTGCCAGTCCAAGTACAAGCTCAAACTCGGCCCCAGGCTTCCAAAGTCAGCGTCACCTTCAGCCCTCCCGGTGCAGGGAAACCTGACAACTCCGCAGGGGGAGCCTCCCGCAGCAGCGCCCAGTGCGTTCAAGACACCGCCAATGGTGGCCCCTTGGCTACACCTTTAACGCCGGCGAATTATCAAGCGTTAACGGTGGCGGAACGTCCAACTTTCTTTGTTTACGTCCCTGAAACTTCAGCACGAAAGGTATTTTTTAGTCTGGAAGGTGAGAACAAAAACAGCCACTACCAAACGACTATACCGATTAGTGGCAAAGCGGGAATTGTCAGCGTCAGCCTCCCGGATAGCGCACCGGCCTTAGAAACGGGCAAAAATTATAAGTGGTCTTTTGTGATTATGTGCGGTAATGCACTCAGACCCGATAGCCCGGCGGTAGAAGGGACAATTATGCGATCGCAGCTTAATCCCACCTTAACCAGCCAGCTAGAAAAAGCCACACCTTTAGAGCGTGCTGCTTTGTATGGCAATGGTGGCATTTGGTACGATACTCTAGCTACAGTAGCCGAACTGAGGCGATTAGAACCCAACGATTCCTCCATAGAGGCGACTTGGACACAATTGTTAACATCAGTCGGGCTAGATGCGATCGCCACTAAGCCACTCCTGTAATAAAAAAAAGGCAGAAGGCGGAAGGCTAATGCGGAAGATAGTAAAGAAGAGTTTGGGGGGACGACTTCCTACCTAGCAACCCATCGCGCCTTGGCCTCATGAAATTGACTCAAGCTCAAAACTCAAAACTTATGCAACGCGAAGTATCGCAAGGAACGAAGCAAACTCAAAACTCCCCCCCTTTATTTCCCCAAATTGTGGTTGCTCAACTAAAATCATGCTAGCAACCCAGATTCTCCTATCAAATCTGGATGCTAATAGCAGATGTGGCCACAGCTCAAAAAGCGAATTTGGAAATGGCGTTCAGTTCTGATTGCGGCTCCCAGCGTGGCATTCTTAGTCATGGCTGCCAAATATGCGGGACTCTTGCAGCTAATCGAATTAGTTACCCTCGATCAATATTTTCGCTTGCGTCCCCTAGAAACTGTTGACCAGCGTATAGTTATTGTCACGGTTGACGAATCAGATATCACTCGCATTGGCAAATGGCCCATATCTGATGCCGTCCTAGCTAAATTAATTAACAATATCAAAACCCAGCAACCTAGAGCTATTGGCTTAGATTTTTACCGCAACTTACCAGTACAGCCTGGCCACCAAGAATTAGTACAAGTATTTAAAACCACCCCAAATTTTATTGGTGTAGAAAAGGTTGTTGGCGATGCAGTTCCGCCACCGCCAGCATTGAGCGAATTAGATCGAGTAGGTATCGCCGATTTAGTATTAGATACCGACGGTAAAGTACGGCGAGCTTTACTCTCTGTCAGCACCGAAGATGGCCAAACCAAATTAGGTTTAGGTACAAAACTAGCCTTAATGTATTTAGAGAAAGAAGGCATTTCTCTAGAGATGATTGATGCTACTAAAATGCACTTAGGATTAGGCAAAGCAATATTCATACCTTTTACAGGTAATGATGGCGGCTATGTCAGAGCTAATTCTGGCGGCTACCAAATTTTTCTCAACTTTCGCGGGCCCCAGGAAAGTTTTCCCACAATCTCGATGACGCAGGTTTTAGAGGGAAAAATTCCCCCTAATTTAATGCGCGATCGCATTGTTTTAATTGGTGCAACTGCACCCAGCCTCAACGATTTACTCTTAACTCCTTACAGCAAAACTTCCGGCGGTAGCCCCAAGCGGACTCCCGGAGTAGTCATTCATGCAAATATAATCAGCCAAATTTTGAGCGCCGCCATAGAAGGACGACCTTTAATTAAAGTTTGGCCGCATTTACTAGAAGTTTTCTGGGTTTTAATTTGGTCTTCAGCGAGTGCTGGTTGGAGTTGGCGGCTGCTAGAATCAAAGCGTTTTAGAAACAATACTTTAGCGAAAGGAACGCTCCTAGTGGCATCCATTTTAGGCACAGGAAGCAGTCTCGTTACTGTCAGCTATGTAGCATTTCTAGGAAGTTGGTGGATACCTGCGATCCCCCCGCTACTGGGTGTCACTGGTTCTGCTGTGGCAATTGCAGTTGAACACAGCCGCAGATTGCACCGCGAAAGCGAAAAAAGACTAGCTCAATTCTTAGAAGCTGTACCTGTGGGTGTAGCAGTAATTGATGCTGATGGCAACACCTATTACACTAACAATAAAATCCAAGAATTAGTGGGGAAAAAAGTTGCGGCCTCCGCCACAGCCAAGGAACTAGCAAAAGTTTATCAAATCTATGCAGCCGGTACAGATGAACTATATCCCAATCAAAAATTACCTATCGTGCGGGCCTTGAAAGGGGAACAAAAAATGGTAGATAATTTGGAAATTCGCGCCGCTAATGGTCAAATGATTCCGATAGAATGTCGGGCAACTCCTGTTTATGATGAATTCGGTAATATTGCTTATGCGATCGCAACTTTTACTGACATTACGGAACGCAAAAAAGCGGAAGCGGAAAGAGAAAGCTTACTAGAAGAATTATCTGAACTCAATCAAGATTTAGAAAAATCTCTCGATGCTGAACTAGAGCTCACCGATGCCTATGGTCGCTTCGTACCCCATGAATTTCTAGCATTGCTCGGATATGAAAGCATTATTGACGCAAAATTAGGCGATCAAGTAAAGTTAGAAATGTCGATTTTATTTTCAGACATTCGTGATTTTACAACTATGAGTGAAAGCATGACTCCTGAAGATAATTTTAAATTTATTAATGCCTATTTGAAGCGCATGGAGCCAGCAATTACTGCTAACAATGGATTTATTGATAAATATATTGGCGATGCAATTATGGCATTATTTAGCGGCGAAGCCGATGATGCTGTGAAAGCTGCTATTGCTATGCTTAAAGAGCTGGCTGAATACAATCAAACTAGAGGTCGGCCAGGCCGGCCATCGCTCCAAATTGGGGTAGGAATTAATACAGGTTCTTTGATGTTGGGTACTGTCGGCGGAGAAAACCGCATGAACAGCACGGTAATTAGCGATTCGGTGAATTTAGCTTCGCGGATGGAAGGATTAACAAAAAATTATGGAGTGTCGTTGTTAATCAGCCATCACACTTTTTTGCGCTTGCAAAATTATGAGGATTATTCGATCCGATTTATTGATAGAGTCCAAGTTAAAGGTAAGTCAAAAATGGTGGCTGTTTATGAAGTATTTGATGCCGATGAGCCGGAAATGCGAGAGGCTAAGTTAGCTACTAAGTCAATTTTTGAGGAAGCTTTGTTTCTCTATATGAATGGGAATTTTACTAAATCCGCACAACTTTTTAAAGCGTGTTTATTAATTAATCCGCTAGATAAGGCAGCTAAAATTTATCTAGAACGCTGTCAAGTTTGACTTGCAATCCTGGTGTAATACCACCCTATAGGCGGCATTACGTAAGACTTTTGACATCATTTTAAATCCAATCGTGCGCGTGCTTTCCCAATCCAAACATCTTCATCCGCAATCTTCGGATCTGCAAATTTTAAACAAGTTTGCCATTCTTTTAAGGCTCCTTTTGTATCATTCATACCTTCTAAAACTTGCGCTTTCAAACAATAAGCAGATGCCCGATTGTTATCCAGTTTAATCGCAGCATTCTGTTGTATTAACGCCTCTTCATACCGTCCTTGTTCTAGCCTCGCCCAACCTAGATTTTTCAGCAAAGAATACTTGGTGGCATCATCTTTAGCTAGTTCCAAACCTTGCCAGATCAAGTTAACAGCACCGTTGTAATTTTTGTCATGCACTATCAACAAGCGAGCCAATTGGCTATAAGCACCAGCAAAACCTAATTTTGCTGACCTCCGATATTTTTCACGAGCGCATTCAAAATCTTGGATATCTTGGCAAAGCCATCCTAAAGTATAGGGTACAACTCGATTATCTGGATTCAAAATCTCCGCTAAGTGCAATACTTTTCGAGCTGTAATTAAATCGCCTTTCTGGTAACGGTCAAACCCAAAATCATTAACAAGTATAGCCAACTTTGGCAACCCATACAACCATCCCACAGAACCCCCAGTCAGCAGCAACAAAACTGCCCACTTGAATTTAAAATTGCATTGAATTATAATTTGGAATAAGTTAAATCCTCGCTTTTGTGGTATTAAGTCATTCCAAGTTGGTGGTTCTACTGAAGGATTTTGACAAATTATCGGCAGCCAACTAGCACAAGGAAAGTCAGTTTCTAAGCCTTGTAACTTTTCTCGCGCTTCCCTAAAAGCCTGGTATAAAGAGTGGCCACTAGCAAAGTTTGTGAGAAAATCATTCAAGAATTTCTGAGCTACAAAGTCAGGAACCATTTCCCGCATGACAATCATTTGCGGAATTTCTAAATCATCCAATCGCTGCGCTAATCCCAATCCATCACAAGAGTTAAAAATTGCTAACTGCAAACCATTTACCACAGCTTTTTTGAGACCATACCACACTTCATTAAGAGTCAAACTATCAGTTTCATTAATATGAATCCGACCCGTATCTTCATCTGTCTCACCGTGTCCTGCAAAAAAGATAATATCCCAAGGCTGCTCCCACAACTTATCATTAATTTGATTATGTTTGGGCTCAAGTAGAAAAACTACCTCTGCATTGGGCAAACTTTTTAGTAATTCCCTATCTTTCTCAATGTCAATGCCTGCACTACAACCGAGAATGGCTAAAACTCTGACTTTAGATTTAGCAGCTATTGGCAATAGTTGTGGGCTTTTATACTCGATGGGACTGAGAGCAACTTCAGCAAAAGAGTAGCGATCGATAAAATCCCATAAGTGCCAGGGAAGTTTTCGCAAATAATTGTCTTCAGTACGAACCAATACCCGCACTTTTTCAGTTCGGTTTAATTCTTCTCGCAGTCCCCTGTCAATGTCGCGAAACTGTTCAGATTTCAGCCATTGATTTATGAGATTGCCAAGTTTTTCACCCGATTCTTTAATTTCTTTGAGGCGAGTGGAGAGTTTATTAGGGTTAATAAAATTGTGTTTAATAGATCCGGGTTTAATTCGGGTAACTAACCCCAAATTACGGTATTCTTGCCAATGACGCTGCATTTCGGCAGCTAATTCTGGATTAGGGGGCAAACTGCGCGTGATTTCTATCAAGACGCGATCGCCTTCTTTGATTTCCAGGGAAGCTCGAAACCCCCCTATTTCCAGATCGCCATCAAGCTTGAGGACAACTACTTTCTCCATAACTCGCCTCTATACCTAGCCTATATTGAGGACAGTTTAATTTTAGGACGATCGCGATAGTTCAGTTTCAGCTCATCGAACTTTAACCCTCAAACCTGAAACTTTTCTAAGATGCTGACATCACCCAAAGCTACCTTAACACTAAACTGTTCATCTGGATAGCCACTAAACTCTAATTGCATATTTTTGCTGTTTTTCGTCGCGACAGTTTGCATCACTGGCTTTCCTTGTTCGTCAAGTACTATTAATTGTAAATCCTGCGGCAAGTAAATTTGTGGTTTCACGGCATACAGTTCTACAAAGAAATCAACTCCCGGTTCAATTCCCGGCCCAAACCCTACAAATATTGCTACCCGATCGTCTGCCTTTTGCAATTGAAGCAACTTAGCTCCCATTGTTGTATTGTCCTGCTTTCTGAATTTTATAGGAGCGGCACTTCGGAAGTTAAAACTAGGTTCTGTTTCCGGCAGCGACAATAGGGATTCTATGGTTTCTACCATTTCCCAGCCAGCATCCAAAATGCCGTTTACCCAATTGCTCAATAGCGCTACAATTGGACGAGGTGTACTCGCCACTGTCAGGAAACCTTCAAGGGATTGCCATTGTTTCAAAGGAATTTTTTCTGCTGTTGCTTTTTCTACAAAACCTATTAACTTTGCCTCTTGCATCGAGTCAGACAATTGCACGGCGATGTAACCAATTCTGTCTGTCCAAACCTCGGCAGGTACTTCTACAATATCCGAGTCTGATAGCAAGGCTCTACACTCTACTTTGCCTAAATCTTTGATGGTTAAATCGGCTGTATTTAGCAGGCTTTGCATTAATGAATCCCAGCTATCGCCAACTTGTAAGTCTGTTTCAATTTGCATACACTGGCAGTAATAATTTACTGCTAAAACTGCTAAAGTATTGCGATAAACTTGTTCGCCTTTTTCTGCATTGGCTTGCTGGCGACGGAAGTGTTCTGCTTGTTTGCGAAACTTAGATGTGATAGTCACGGTAAAACTCAGTTCCTCTGTTGTATTGTTGTTTTCTAACATTTTCATGTTCCTTTTCACCTATTCAAATATAGCTTAATGTGCGGAGAAAGTTCTCTAATGCTGCGCTGGTAGAAACTGCTGAGAGTTGATATTGGTATCCCTAAATCGGCTGAGATTTCTCTCCATTTTTCTCTAGCTAGTATTCGTATTGCTAAGGATTGAAAATTGAGATGGGGATACATTTTGTGACGCAGGTTTTGACAAAGCTGTCTCTCTCTACTTTTAGGTGGATGCCGTTGAGCTTCTATTGCCAGCATCATCAGTTCCTCGTCTTGTAACCTGTTTCGTTCTGGATCGAATGGCATCAAGTCTCCTGTATTCGCCGTAGATGTTTTATTAGCCTCTATTTATCTGTTAAGGTTTTGTGGCAATTTTTACGCGAAGTGGCTAGATTTGTTACAAATCTTTATATTTTGTGGCGATCGCTAGGGTTTTAATTCCCAGTTAATAGCTCAATTCGATTAAAACTCAGATAAGTAGTCGGACATAATTAAACGTAGGGTGGGCGCTCGCCGCAACCATCTGTAACTTATAGCTACAGATGATTGCGGCGAGCGCCCACCTTACAAGCTATAGTATTTATACTCTTAACTCTTCAAATTATTTACATTGGTGACAAAATCCATTGCCACACCGATCGCCAATTCAAAACTATTACAATTGTCAAAAATCTCAAAAGCCCGGTCAAGTTGAGTCAACTCAAATATCATTAGAACAGAAGGTAAAACAGAGCAAATAGCAAATCTGCGATTGAGGTGCTGCGACAGTTTAAAAGCAGAAACTAATGCCATTAAACCAGCACTGTCTAAAAAATTGACCTTTCCTAAATCGACGAGTAAAAAGTTATTTGCTGGGGAGAGAATAGCGGCAGTTAATTGATATTCAAAATCTGGTGCATTTGATGCGTTGATACGACCTTCTGGCTGAATAACTTTGATTTGTGGTTTAACAAAAACTGTCTGCATATTTTCCTCCAAATTAGTGAACTTTTATCAATTGTATACCATTGGTTGTAAGCAACTACGGGCAGGTATGAATTAAACTGCTTTTTGCTGCTGTTTGCGCTTCGATACCTTAGAAACATTAAAATTGCCAAAAACTAAATTATCTTTTGCAGTAGCAGGTTGAGCTAAGGGTTTGGCAACATCTAAAATTGAATTATCAATTGTAATCATGCTATTCTCATAATCTTTATTCTGTTCATCCCAAACATCTTTAAATTCAACAATTACAACTCCTGGTCTGATAATTTGTACTGAAGCATGGGGAATTCCATCAGGGTTGCGATCTCCGGGCCCCATCATAAAAATATTACCTGTATCTCTTACAAATATCCCAAATGTGAGTTCGCTACCCAGGGGAAAAGTGCCTAAATTTATTGCTCCTCTACGATCTCGGTTAGTAGTAAGATATCGGCGCTCTGGATAAAAAAGGTGTAACTCATTGGTAAATTTAGCTAGGGATGGCATTATTTGTACTAATATATCGCCTCCGGTGGAGACAAGATACCCTCCTTTAGTTATATCTGCTGTTGCAGTACCTATTCCTAAAACCATAAACGCTGTTCCAGCAGTGGTTATTAATTTTTTTTGCATGACGTTCTTATGACTCCTTTGTTGGTAATTGGTAATTAGTGATTGCTGATTGGTAATTGGTGATTGGTAATTGGTAATGGCTAGTTGCTAATTGCTAATTGCTAATTGCTAATTGCTAATGGCTGATTACTAATTGCCAAGTGTTTGTTTTCCGCCAATATTAGAGATTAGCAATTAGCAAAAGGATGGCAATTACTATTGCCGCAAGCAGACGTTAAAACACTGAAATTGCAAGATTAAGCCTATCTTATTCGTCAGATGCAGCAAAAATCTGTAAACTTTCCCGATGATGTTTACGTTTCGCCAGTAAGCGAGCACCAATTAGGCCTAACGCTACCAAAGTTCCCAAGAAAGAAGATGGTTCAGGCACGGCTTCCAATTCTCCATCAATCGGGATGTCATCATTTTCCAATTCTCCATTAATTGCGATGCCATCATTAGCACATTCGGCAAAGAAATTAGCGATAAAGCTGCCAGAAGGCATTAAAGATTTGTCAAAGCTAAATCCAATAGTTTGAGAACCGGTTGCTTTAAAATGAGCAAAATCTAAACCCATAACGTTTAATGCTGCGGTAGTCAAGAAACTGATATCACCTACTTTTTCACCAGAATCAATTACATTGAGAACTGTCCAGTCACCTGTTTGCTCAAAGTAGGAATCAGTAGCACTTAAATCACCCGTTGAAGGCGTACCCCCTCTGGATTTAATGTGAGCGTTGTACTCGTTTAAATTCCCATAGCCCGAATTAGTCTCGGCTACACTTTTGGCGATGACATTGCTATAAACTCCTGTGGTTTCAGCGCCGGAGTCATTGCCTTCTGCGAAACGGACGGCAAATAATTGACCGATTGTACTAGCTTCATTGAACTTTAAACCAGAGAAATTTAAGAACAAATCGCCATAACTAATACTGCCTCCTTGAACACCACCATGTTCAAATCCTGCTAAAGATAGATTAGTATTAAGAGCAACAAAAATTTTCTCGGCAGTTTCTTGAAATGCCAGGCCGTAAAATTCAAATGCTCCACCTCCTACTTGTCCTCCTGTTACGCCGTCATTGAAAGAATCAATGGCATAATTCCAGCCATTGTAGAGGCTTGCAGCTCTAGCTTTTTGTGGTTCGGATGCGACAATTATGCTGGCGGCAAAGGCTGTTGTGATGCAGCGAATTAGATTTTTTGTTGTTAGATGCACGGGAATACTCCTGAATTTAGGCATTGAGAAAATCCAAGTTTGTTGTGTAAAGGCGCGATTAATTACGCCTTTACCATCGTTGAAAATTAAACTTCTTTGTTAGCTGATGCGCGTTGACGTTTGAGTTTGGCAGCGACAGCACCAAATATTAATGTGCCCAGGATTGTCGTCGGTTCGGGAACGGGTTCGGTGCCGCCACCGATGCCAGGGTCAGGGTCAGGGCCACCAGGGATACCAGGGTTCTCTGGTGCTGCATCTGGGTTGAGGAGTGCGTACATATCAAAGCTCATTAAATCGGTATTAGAGGCGAGTTTGATGGGGAATACGGCGGGATTGTTGGGATCGACATCAAGACCGGTGACGGTAAATTCTTTAACGCCAGTACCGTTGACGAGTAAAGCGCCAAGTTCGGCAGCAAATTGGCTAAAATCGATGCGATCGCCTGCGGTGAAATCCTTGCCTAAAATGATGTCTCCAACTGCTACGGTGAAGGGTTTAATAAAATTGCTCGGCAAGTCGAGAATTGAAGTAAATAAAGAGTCAGAAGTCATCTTGTAGTTAAAGCCGTAGGCGGTGGGAGGATCGAACCAGCGATTTCCTTCAACATTGCAAAAACTGTGGGTGGCTCCATCACGGTTACAGTTGGGTAGCCAAGGATTATATTGAGAATCGGCAAATTTGTTAGCACGGAAAATGCCTTCAATACCATTGGCAAGTTTTGCCCAGAAACTAATTTCGTTGTCGTCGCTTAAACCTTCGCGATCGAAGAAAATATCTGTTACTGCGGAACCACCAAAAAGAGCTTTGCCATCAGTACCCATGAGGATAGATCCAATGCCTACAATCTTATCGTTTACCGCATCGTCTCCAATAAAGATTCCTTTGCCCACATTTACCTGACTACCTGTAAAGGCAACTATTCCTTTTTTGTTGATGGAATTAGTACCGATAGAATCAAAGTTGCTGCTAGTCACACCTGTGACTGGATCGAAATTAGTACCAGCGATAACGTTGCGACCAAAGATCGATCCGTCGGCACTAATCAGCATTTGACCACTGCCGTTCCGGTGAACATAAGAAGACACAAATCCGTTATCGCTGATGTTGGCTTCGCGATACCAACCATTCCAAAAAGAGGCAGAGTCTTTAACTATTTGATTGATCCCATTTTCATCTCCACTCCAAAGGCCATAGTGACTTGTAAATCCTACCATTCCTTCATTGTTGATGGAGGGTGCGTCAGTGATGGGACATTGAAAATCACTTGCACCAGCACTTTTGCAATTGGTGATATTCAGCGTAATACTACCATCGCTTTTGAAGATTTCTCGAACTCCATTTTTGACGGCGGAAAATGCAACTTCTCCCTTGTCGTTGAGTGATAGTCCCGGTAGAAAACTACTATATTCGCTGCCAGTTTCGGCAATAAGTTTAGGTTGTGAACCAATCTTGCCATCATAGCTGTATATGCCTGTAGCTCCAGTCTTTAGGGTTGCAAAAAATGCTACTGTTCCTGACTTGTTAATGGAAAGTCCTTGACCAAAACTGCTAAACTTGGAACTGGTTTGAGTATCAGCAATTAGTCTGGGAGCACCGACTCCCGTGTAGCTGTAGATTGCTTGACCGCCACCAGTTAGATTGGCATAATAAGCAACTCTTCCACCGTTATTGTTGATAGCAAATCCCTTTTGCTTGGCATCAAATGTGTTAAACCCTGCTTGCAGGCTTGTGCGGCCAAGTCCTTGACCAACACTGCTGTTTGAAGATCCAAGGTTAAATAGGTTGTTGGGATCGGAAATTGCAATAGGGGTAAAGTTGAACGCAAAAGCTAGAGCTTTTCCCCCGGCTAACAAGCTAAGAAATAGTGCCGTTGCTGTTGCTTGAAATATCTGTTTCCGTTTCATAGATGCTGTATCTCCTGGTAATTTATTAACAATGACTTTGTGCTTTTCAATTGTTCGCGAGCTTCTATCTCTTTATCTGCATCACCTATCGGTTTTTACGCCGAATTTGAATTCTGTTACATTTCTTTACAATTGACACTGGTCGATATCGGGTTCTAACATGGCGGTAGCGGCCAATAATTCCAACAAAGCGTGCAGTTTTTCGTGAGTAATGCAGAATTCGGCTGCACTTGCATCCTGCGAAACTCCCAACTGTTCGATCGCCACTTTTTCCTCTGGACTCACTTGCAGGAACGTCATTTCCTCCGGGTTCCGCAAAATCCAAGACCCGTCGGGATGTTCGAGCCACTGGGCGATCGCTTTCAACCGAGGGCCCTGAGAACGTGCTAAAATCCCCATAGCAAGAAGTTTTTCCACTAGCTTTGCTACTAAGTCGCGATCGCACCTAGAAAATTCTGCACTCAACCGACTTTGAACTTCACTCACCGTCAAAACACCCGTGAAGTAGCGCAAAGCATAGCCTTCGACCTCATTGAAGCGAAATTCCCTCCCTCCTTCTATTGCTTGCAGAATAATTTCCTCTGAACTCCGCAGTCTGGCAAGTTTCCACCCAGGTCTGATGTCTGGACAAATCCATTTGTCCCATTCGACATTAGTGGGACGTTTTTCAATATTCATTAGCATTATGTGATGCTTACCCTTGTGCCCTTCAAACTATCTATCGGGAGGGACACTCAACTTTTATGCGATATCTGGCGTTTATTTACAAAACTTTACGTCATGTCCTCGGAAAGACTGTATCTCGGCTTAAAAGGAAGAAGGAAGAAGGAAGAAGGAAGAAGGAAGAAGAAAGAAGAAAGAAGGATTTACCTAAGCTAAATATTCCCCAAAACTAACGTACAGCTTGTCTTTCTTATTCCCCATCCCTTGACAATCGAGAAAAAGCACCTTACACTGATATTACGAACACAAACTAAATTTCAATGATTACTAACTCTACTATTAATTGCAAACCTCCGAGCCGATGGCACGACGTTCTCGCCCCCCACAGCATCGGCTACCGGATCAAGCTGCTGGCCCAACTCAGCGGCCGCAGGTTTCAAGAACGGCTGGAACCCTTTGGTTTAACGCCTTTTCATTGGTTAGTGTTGTGCTGTCTGTGGCAAGAAGACGGCCTCCCCACTTCCAGCATTGGCGAGAAACTGCAACAGGTAGGGGGGACTTTAACAGGGGTGATCGATCGCATGGAAGAACGGGATCTAGTCCGCCGGGAACGCGATCCCAACGATCGCCGTATTTGGCGCATTTGGCTAACTCAAGCTGGCCGGGAACTGCAAGACGTACTCCCACCGATCGCACTCGGCATCCGCGAACAAGCTATGACCGGAATTTCGAGTGCCGATCGCGAACTCTTCTCAGAACTCATAGATCGGGCGATCGCCAATCTTTCCTAAGATTTCCTCCCTGGGATCGCCCTAATGGATGAAGTGCAACCATCACCACCTCTTGTAGATTTAAATTAATCCTCAAATCATCCTCATGAAAGAAGTCTAGCCGCCCTCACTCTTTGTAAACTCTAATTAATCCTCTAATACTACGTACTCTAAACAAAAGCAGCCTTAATACCATAAAACTACGCATTCTAAACAAACGACATCTTAGTAAATACCAGGAGAGAACCACAATGCAACGCCCTAACGAAGAAATCAACGCCGCCGAACTCAACGGCAAAGGACAAGGAGTCGCCCTTCTAGAAAAGCCAGATGTCGGCGTTGCAGATATCAGCGATAAAATGCCTGCGATCGAGACTGAGACAGCGATTGCACCCATTACCGAAACAGAGCAAAAACAGCCCCCAGCCGACCAGCCGAAGAAAGGCGGCCCGAACTTACTAATCTTGGGAATATTAGGAATAGGTGCGATCGCCGCTAGCACCTTTGGGTATAGATACTGGCAATACGCCTCCGCCCATATCGAGACGGAAAACGCCACAGTTTCCGGTCATATCCACCAAATCAGCACCCGTATTAACGGGACTGTCAGCGACGTACTCGTAGCCGACAACCAGCAAGTAAAACCGGGACAACTGCTAGTCAAACTCGACCCCCGCGACTACCAGGTTAAAGTCCAGTTAGCCCAAGCCGCTTTAGAAAGCGCCCGCCGCCAAGCTCAAGCGGCGGAATCGAGCGTGTCTCTAGCTTCTCAAACAAACCAAGGTAAGACAACGCAAGCTCAAGGGGATATCTCAACGGCCCAAGCTGCGATCGGCACTGCTCAAGCCGCTCTCAGAGAAGCCCAAGCCGGCGTACCCGCAGCCCAAGCTATTGTCGCCCAAGAAGAAGCCGGAGTCCCAGCAGCCCAGGCGAAGGTAACGCAAGCAGAATCAAGCATTCCCCAGGCCCAAGCGAGAGTTAGGGAAGCCCAAGCGGGAGTTTCTGGGGCGCAAGCGAGGTTAGCCCAAGCCGAGGCGACGGTGACAAAGGCTAAGGCAGATTTGCAGCGCTACGATGAACTATTTAAGGAAGGCGCGATCGCAGGTCAACAACTAGACACAGCCCGCCAAGCCTACGATGTCGCCGTTGCCCAAAAAACCGCCGCCCAACAGGGAATCGAACAAGCTAAGGCCCAAGTCGCACAGGCTCAACAAGGCGTAGCGACAGCCCAAGCAGCATTAGCTGAAGCCAAGGAAGGTGTTAACCAAGCCCAGGCAAAAGTTGCCCAAGCCAGAGTTGGGATAGCCAGCGCCGAAGCGAAAGTCGCCCAAGCGCAAGAGGGGATTACTTCGGCTCAATCAAAATTAGAAGCTTCCAGAGGCGGATTGCAACAGGCTCAAGCTACTGGTCAGCAAACCCAGGTCAATCGATCGCAGTACAATGCAGCATTAGGTGCGATCGCGCAGTCAGAAGCCACCCTCAAAGACGCTCAACTGCAACTTTCCTATACCAATATCACCGCCCCCGCTGCTGGAGTCATCGGACGAAAATCTGTAGAAGTTGGTCAGCGCGTGCAACCGGGAACTCCTTTAATGGCGATCGTTAGTAATGAGTATTGGGTGACAGCTAACTTTAAGGAAACGCAATTGACTAACATGAAACCCGGTCAAAAAGTAGAAATTAAATTAGATGCTTTCCCCAATCATAAGTTTGAGGGTCGAGTCGATAGTTTCTCACCAGCATCAGGTTCTCAGTTTGCCTTATTGCCTCCCGATAATGCTACTGGCAACTTTACAAAAATTGTCCAACGGATTCCAGTAAAAGTTGTGTTTGATGGCGAAAGTGTCAAAGGATATGAATCGCGGATTGCACCGGGAATGTCTGCTGTTGTCAACGTTGAAATTAAATAGTTAGTTAACGGTTAACTGTTAACTGTTAACTGTTAACGGTTAACTGTTAGTGGTTAGTTGTCATTGCGTTGGCGTAGCCTGCGTAATGACAAAAGCCAACTACTAACAATTAACAACTAACCACTAACAATTAACAATTAACAATGATCGCACTTCCCCCAGCACTACGTTCTAGAAACTACCGCCTATTTTTCGCCGGACAGGGAATCTCTCTAATTGGCAATTGGATGACACAAATCGCTTCAATTTGGTTAGTTTATCATTTAAGCCAATCAGCTTTTTTACTAGGTGTAGTTGGATTTGCTGGTCAACTTCCCACTTTGATTGTCATACCATTTGCCGGAGTTTTAATAGATAGGTGGAATCGCCACCGAGTTCTAGTTATTACTCAAATACTTGCTATGATCCAGTCATTAGCACTAGCATTTTTGGCACTAACAGGAACAATTAATATTTGGCAAATCGTTATCCTGAGTTTTTGTCAAGGTGCAATCACCGCTTTTGATGCGCCAGCGCGTCAAGCTTTTGTACCTGAAATGGTAGAAAGGAAAGAACATTTAGCAAATGCGATCGCGATCAATTCTTCGATGTTCAATGCAGCAAGATTAGTCGGGCCTGCAATTGGAGGTTTGCTAATAGCTAACGTTGGGCCAGGTTACTGTTTTCTAATTGATGGTCTCAGCTACATCGCAGTAATTGCAAGTTTGTTAGCGATGAATGTTAAGCCTCGGAAACTAGCAGTCATTACTACTAATCCTTTAGAAAGATTTAAAGAAGGATTTGCTTATGTCTTTGGTTTTCATCCCATTCGTTCTATTTTAATATTATTAGCATTAATCTGCTTTGCTGGAATGCCATATACAATTCTAGCACCAATTTTTGCTACCAACATTCTACATGGAGGCCCTGAAACTTTGGGCTTTTTAATGGCAGCTTCAGGAATCGGAGCCTTATCGGTTGCGATTTATTTGAGTACGCGAAAAAGTGTACTAGGGTTAGGCAAATTAATTGCTATTTCGCCCGCAATTATGGGTTTAGGACTCATCGGTTTTGCAGCCTCGCGCCAGTTGTGGCTTTCATTAATAATGATGTTGGTAATTGGCATTGGTTTTATCCTCAATGTTACATCAAGCAACACCTTTTTACAAACAATAGTTGAAGATGACAAACGGGGGCGAGTAATGAGTATTTACGCGATGGCATTATTTGGTGCTACTCCTTTTGGCAATTTAATTGCTGGTGGGTTAGCTAATTATATCGGTGCTCCTAATACATTAATGATTGGAGGTATGATTTGTATTTTTAGCTCATTTATTTTTGCTAAGCAGTTACCAACGTTAAGGCGCTTAGTTAGACCGATTTATATGGAAATGGGTTTATTAAGTAAATCCACCTAATTAAATATAAGATAAGGATCGCTAAAAAGCCGACTGTATAAACATTCTTCCTTCTCTCCTAGATAACTAAATTTTTCTCTCCTAGATAACTAAATTTTTCTTCCTTCTTCCTTCTCTCCTAGATAACTAAATCCTTCTTCCTTCTTCCTTCTCTCCTAGATAACTAAATTTTTCTTCCTTCTTCCTTCTTCCTTCTTCCTTCTTCTTAGTTTCTCACAGCAACTCTAGATAGGTGTCAATCAATGGCTAATACCAATACGATTCAACAGCAGCCATCCGAAGATCGCGTTCCCTTAAAAACTTGGATTGGTTTAATGGGAACCATTTTAGGCGCTTTCATGGCAGTTTTGGATATTCAAATTACCAACGCTTCCCTCAGAGATATTCAAGCCTCCTTGGGCGCAACCTTAGAGGAAGGTTCTTGGATTTCTACGTCTTATTTAGTAGCCGAAATTGTAGTAATTCCTCTCACTGGTTGGCTATCGCGGGTATTTTCTATCCGGTTGTATTTATTGGTCAATGCGGCCTTATTTACCTTCTTTTCGGTCTGCTGTGCTTGGGCATGGGATTTGAATTCAATGATTATATTCCGCGCCTTACAAGGGTTCACAGGTGGTGTATTAATCCCGATGGCTTTCACATTTTTGCTGACTAATTTACCACCATCAAAAGTACCAGTTGGTATGGCAATGTTTGCGATTACAGCCACCTTTGCACCGTCAATTGGGCCAACCATCGGAGGGTGGCTGACGGAGAATTATGGATGGGAATATGTCTTTTATTTAAACTTAATTCCGGGGATGCTTCTGCTAGCTGCTGTGTGGTATGCCGTTGACCCTCAACCACTGCAAACTCAACTGCTAAAAGGGGGAGATTGGTGGGGAATTATCTCAATGGCAATTGGGTTAGGTTCCCTCCAAGTTGTGTTAGAAGAAGGAAGTAGGAAAGACTGGTTTAGTTCTGATTTAATCGTGCGTTTAAGCATCATTTCTGTTATTTTTTTGAGCCTGTTTTTCTGGATTGAACTGACTCGGAAACGACCTTTTATTAATTTGCGCTTGCTGACGCGGAGGAATTTCGGCTTAGCAAGTATTGTGAATGTATCGCTAGGGGTGGGATTGTACGGTTCTGTGTACATTTTACCCCTGTATTTAGGTCAGATTCAGCAATACAATTCTATGCAAATTGGTGAGGTGATTATGTGGGCGGGAGTCCCCCAATTATTCATAGTTCCAATGGTGCCCAAATTAATGCAGCGTGTTGATATGCGGCTGATGATTGGGATAGGAGTTAGTTTGTTTGCGGTGAGTTGTTTTATGAATGCTTATATGACTCATGACTATGGTATCAATGAGTTGCGTTGGTCGCAATTAGTACGGGCTATGGGACAGCCTTTAATTATGGTTCCTCTCTCGACGATTGCAACTGCTGGTATGGAGAAACAAGAGGCGGGTTCTGCTTCGGGATTGTTTAATATGATGCGAAATTTAGGGGGTTCGATGGGGATTGCTGCTTTGGCAACTTTGGTGACGCGGCGAGAACAATTTCACTCGAATCAATTGGGTGATTCTGTATCGTTATATAACCCGGAAACGCAAGCAAGACTTAATCAAATAACTCAGTATTTTGTAAGCAGAGGTTCGGATTTGAGTGTGGCGCAAGATCAAGCGATCGCAGCTATTTCTAATATCGTTCGCCGGGAAGCTTATGTGATGGCTTTTAATGATTGTTTTTACTTTGTGGGGATTGCTTTGCTATTAAGTGGAATTGCGGTAATCTTCTTTAAAAAGGTGAAGTCTGCTGGGGGCGGGGGAATGGTTCATTAAACCGATAAAGAGGTTTAGAAGTAGTTTTGACATCTCTCCAAACCTCTCTCCTATAAGATTTACGCAGGTCGTCCCAGAAACCGGGTTTTTGACAAAATCTGTGGCTAACAACTAAGTATTTTCGTCAAAAAACCCGGTTTCTCTGGTTGGGTGCGTAAGTCCTCTCCTAAAAAAAGAGAGGCTTACTTATCTACAGTTTACTTCTACAGTTTCCTAAACTCGATAGTTCCGATCTAACTTCAAAAATGTTTGCAGCAATACGTTGGCTCCCTCGGTACATTGCTCTGGAGATGTATATTCATCTTCTGCATGGCTAATTCCTCCAAGACTGGGGACAAAAATCATCCCCATGTCAGTAAAACGTCCTATTTCTTGAGCGTCATGTCCGGCTCGACTAGGTAAATAGTAATAGCTTAAGTTTGATTCTTGGCAAACTTGCGCGATCGCATCTTGTATATGGGTGGCTGCTAGGGTAGGTAAGACGTGCAAAGTCTGAGCCATTACTACTTCTGTTTGGGTAGCAGATGCGATCGCATTAAATTCCTGTTTGATTTTTCCTAGTAAGTTATCTAAATGACTTTGGGAAAGGTCGCGCAAATCAATTTTAAAATCAACTTTTGCTGGTACAGTATTCGCTGCATTCGGTGAAACGTTGAAGTATCCTACTGTTGCTACTTGTTCTCCCGGAGTTTCAACTCCTATCTTATTTACAGCTAGTACCATTTGAGCAGCGGCAACTAAGGCATCTTTTCTCATGTTCATCGGTGTTGTGCCGGCATGGTTGGGACGACCTGTAACTGTTACTGTGTAGCGATATTGTCCGACAATTCCTTTGACAACTCCAATTCGATCGCCTGTATTTTCTAATACGCCGCCTTGTTCGACGTGGAGTTCTACGAAGGCTGCAATTTCACTAGGATTACGTTTGGCTGTTGCTATTTTTGACCAATCGCCGCCAATTTGTTCTAAGCAAGTTTGAATGGGAGTACCATCGTTGCGGCGGTAATATTCTGGGTCATTGAGAACATTGCCTGCCATTGCTTTACAGCCAATTACGGTACACTCTTCATCAGTAAAGACGATTACTTCGATCGCATGATTGAGTCGGATGCCATTTTCATGCAGGACTCGCACTACTTCGATACCTGCGAGCACTCCTAAAACTCCATCGTAACGGCCGCCTACGGGTACTGTATCAATGTGCGAACCTGTTGCCAGTGCGGGGGCTCCTTCTTCACGTCCGGCATACCTACCGATGATGTTTCCCGCTGTATCAATGCGAACAGTCATTCCTGCGTCTACCATCCAAGATTGTACTAATTGCCGAGCTAGCAAGTCTTCTTTTGTGAATGCTACTCGGCTTACGCCTCCGTTTGGTAATTTACCGATTTCTGCGAGTTGGTAAATGCTGCGATCGAGGCGCGAACCATTGACTACAGGGATTAATGTAATAGTCATAAAATATGCTCCAAATAATCTGGGATTGAGGCTAGGAGAAGAATTGAATAGTAGATTGCTGGCGCGATCGCTACTTGGAAGAAGACAAAACTTAGAAGTCAATCGTCAATCGCTAAAATGCACTCTTGAACGGGGATTGAGAATTTTTGAGGACACAGGCTACTTCTGTATACTGTATACAATAGCTCTCAAACAGCAGAGTAAATGTAGCGATTTATACAATTTGTCAAAAATTTGAGCGATCGCCACTGAGGAGAAGAGAGGAGTCAGAAATCAACCGTCAATGTCCCGCAGGATAAATGTGCCTGCGGACTATTAATTTGAGGATAAAATTGCTACAGTGAAAGTTTTGCAGTTATCACAACGCTCGCGCAGCAGGAGACAACCACTATGGCCCGTATGTACTACGATGCCGACGCTAACTTAGACCTCTTAGCCAACAAAACCATCGCAATCATCGGCTATGGTTCTCAAGGTCACGCTCACGCCCTCAACCTTAAGGATAGCGGCATGAACGTCATTGTCGGCCTATATCCCGGCAGTAAATCTGCAACCAAAGCAACTGAAGCCGGTTTGACAGTTCATCCAGTTGATAAAGCTGCCGCTGCCGCTGACTTCATTATGATTCTGCTTCCCGATGAAGTCCAAAAAACTGTTTACAAGCAGGAAATTGAGCCGCATTTGACAGCCGGAAAAGTGCTAGCTTTCGCTCATGGCTTTAACATTCACTTTGGCCAAGTTGTCCCCCCTGCTGATGTAGATGTGGTGATGGTTGCGCCTAAAGGCCCCGGACATTTGGTGCGGCGGACTTACGAACAGGGTGAAGGTGTTCCTAGTTTATTTGCAGTTTACCAAGACGCTTCCGGTCAAGCACGCGATCGCGCAATGGCCTACGCTAAAGGCATCGGTGGCACACGCGCCGGCATCCTGGAAACCAGTTTCCGCGAAGAAACCGAAACTGACCTCTTTGGCGAACAAGTTGTGCTTTGCGGCGGCTTAAGCGCGTTAATTAAAGCCGGATTTGAAACATTAGTTGCAGCGGGATATCAGCCAGAATTAGCATACTTTGAATGCCTCCACGAAGTTAAACTAATCGTTGATTTAGTAGTAGAAGGCGGCCTCGCTAAAATGCGTGACAGTATTTCCAATACAGCAGAATACGGCGATTTAACTCGCGGCCCTCGGATTGTTACTGACCAAACCCGCGCTGAAATGCGTAAAATCCTGAGTGAAATTCAATCAGGTCAATTTGCCCGTGAATTTGTACTAGAAAATCAAGCTGGTAAACCCGGATTTACTTCGATGCGTCGTCAAGAAGCAGAGCATCCTATTGAAGAAGTAGGCAAAGATTTGCGAGCGATGTTTAGCTGGTTGAAAAAGCAAGCTTAAAGCGAAGGAAGATGGGGAGCGGGGGAGATGGGGGGCGGGGGAGATGGGGAGCGGGGGAGATGGGGAGATGGAACAGGAAAGATAAAGATTTCCCCTCTGCTCCTCTGCCCCCCTGCCCCCCTGCTCCTCTGCTCCTCTGCTCCTCTGCTCCTCTGCTCCTCTGCTCCTCTGCTCCTCTGCCCCTCTGCTCCCCCGCTCCCCTGCCCCATCCCTCTCAAGGGCTGGGACTTGCCTTTTGCTCTAAGTTTTCTATATCCTTCTGTCTTTGCTCGTTGGTATTCTTCGGCTTCAACCACTTGGGCCATAGTCCGACTACAAAATTTCTGCTTTGTAAGCTAGCATCTTTTACAGGTTTAGGTAGAAAAGTAAAGCTGTCGCCCCACATAACAAATACCACAGCTAAGAACAGGAAAAAAGGAAGAAAGTTTTTTGATTTTTTTGCTGACATAAGTGGAACGGGGTTGAGGTGATCGATGTGCGCTATTTCAGTTGGCTCACTAATAATTACAAGGTAACATAAGGAGCAAGCTTAGAAGCAAACTAGCTCAGAACTTACGTATTAAAGTCGGAAACTCGGCTCCTCCGAACTCCCCTTAAAAAAAGGGCTGATTTTCCTCTGTTTTTAACGTAGTAGATTGCTTCGCTTTGCTCAGATTGCTTTATGCTGAGTAACTGCGCTGCGCTTGACTGGGCTTCGGGGTTGATTCAGCTTGCTTCTGACACTTGCAACTGCACTTTGCAGCTTATAATTTGAAGATAAAAGCGTTCGTCCGAAAGCAGCAGGGAAAAGATTTAGATTATAAGTATTTCCCGACTATTTTTGTCAAAATAGATAGGCAATCGTCACTTTTTAGATATATCCTATTTCCCACAATAAGGAAAACTACCTGCGAGGAATCAAATATGTTTTCTAATTTAAAACTAAAAAACCGCATTCTAATTGGATATGGTTTACCTATTTTATTTTTAATAAGCTTAGGCTCTCTTCTCTACATAGGTGCTGTTAGTCGAGATGCTATAGATCGGAAAGTAAAGCGTTCTCAAAACACTATTATCAGCATAGGAAATGTAACCCAAAGTCTGTCTATAATGATCCGTAATGTCAGGGGTCAGGTGCTATTTCCCCAAGACATTAGTTACCAAAATAGATATGAATTAGGGTTGGAGAATTTTCGCAAGGCAACCGTTGAACTAGATAATTCTTTTCAAGATAATGAACAGCAAAAGCTGCTGACTATCATGGTGACAGAAATAAATAGCTTAGATAGAATTTCTAAACAAGTGTTCGGATTGGTAAGAAAAGGCGATCTTGGTTATGCTAAAAATCTTACGGGTTCCCTACGGGTAAATGAAATCGATCGGGTACGGGAAGATATTCTCACAAAAGAACTTGCATTTTTAGCAAAAGCATCTCAACAAGAAGAAAACGAAACGCGATCGCTACTGGCATTGATTGTGATTGGTACGGCGGTGTCTGCAATAGGTTCCCTTGCTATTGGTCTTTGGGTTGCGTCGGATATTGGTAGGATGATGAATGGGGTCGCAGATGCGATCGCTACTTCTTCAGTTAAGATTACGGCTACCGTAGACCAGCAAGAACGCACTGCTAGCCAGCAAGCTGCTGCTGTGAGTCAAACCAGCATTACAATGGATGAATTAGGTGCATCCTCACAGACTACAGCCCAGCAAGCGCAATCAGCAGCCGCAGGAGCGCGTCAAGCTTTAAAGTTGTCTGAGGGAGGAACTCAGGCTGTAGAGCGTACTTTGGATGGAATGACGGCGCTGAAAGGGAAAGTGGAAGCGATCGCCAATCAAATTACCCACTTAAATGAGCAAGCTAACCAGATTGGAACTATCTCAGGTTTAGTGAGCGAATTAGCAAACCAAACAAATATGCTAGCTTTGAATGCGGCTGTAGAAGCGGTGCGTGCTGGCGATCGCGGCAAGGGATTTGCTGTTATTGCTAATGAAATTCGTCAATTAGCCGATCGTAGCAAAACCTCAGCCACCAAAATTAATAATCTCGTTGCTGATATTCAAGCTGCGATCGATTTATCTGTAAAAACAACGAATGAAGGCACAAAAACTGTGGATTCGGGGATGGAATTAGCTCAAGGAACGGCAGAAGTTTTTTCCGCTGTCGCTGATGCTATTAACGGTATTGCAGTTAGCACTCAACAAATTTCCCTTACCGCTCAGCAACAAGCACTCGCCGTTGAGCAGGTAGTTGATGCCATGAAAACTATTAATCAGGGAGCAGAAGAAAGCGCGATTGGTATTTCTAAAACGAAAGAAGGTACCGAAGAACTAAACCAAGCTTCCCAGAATCTCAAAGCAGTTTTGTAGTATGAGGGGTAATTGGTAATTGGTAATTGGTAATTGGTAATGGCTAATTGGTAATTGGGAAAGAGACTCCCAATTTTCCCTTTCTTCCTTCTTCCTTCTTCCTTCTTCCTTCTTCCTTCCGTTATAAGATTTCAGCAAATTAATCGGCAAATATTATGAAAATCATGCAAACGGTAATACAAGTTTCTCTTAGCTTTGCTACTTGTCTCTGGCTACAATCCTGTAGCCAGCCATCAGAGGTTATAGCACCACCAACTGCTACTCCATCGTCCAAGAAGATAACTTTAAGCGGTTCGCATACAATCGGATCTATTCTTTTTGAAATAGCCAAGCCCTATGAAACTGCACACCCCGGAGTTAAAATTGATGTGAAAGAAAATGCTACTTGGCGCGGAATTGCAGATGTACGCCAGGGGACTGCGGATATAGGAATGGTTGCTCGCTCGATGAAAGCTGATGAGAAAGACTTATTGGCTTCTACTATTGCTAAAGATGGCATATCAGTAACTATACACAGGGACAATCCAGTTAAAAGTCTGACAAACCAGCAGATTGTTAATATTTACACGGGCAAGATTAAGAATTGGCAAGAAGTAGGTGGGAAAAATCAGCCTATTTTGGTTATCCATCGCTCTGAGGGAGTGGCTGCTTTAGAACCTTTTTTGAATTATTTCAAATTAGAAAAAAGTGCGATTCGCGCTGATGTAGTTGTTACTGAAACGGACGAACTCGTGCAGGCTATGGTTGGGAAACCCGAGTCTATTGGTTTCAGTTCTATTGGTGTTGTAGAATCTATTAAGGACATTAAATTATTACCAATTAACGGAGTCGCCCCCACTAATGAAAATGTTAGTAGTGGTAAATTTCCCATTACTCGCCCTCTGAATGTGGTTACGAAAAATCCTCCTTCAGCTTTGGTAAAGGAGTTTATAGATTTTAGTCTTTCTCAGGAGGCGCAAGCAATTGTTAAACAGAAAAAGTTTGCGCCAGTGAAATGATCTTATTGGTAATTGGTAATTGGTAATTGTAAGAAAGAATTAGGAGTCAAGAGTCATATTCACGATCGCAGTGTATACTTTTTATTTTTGAGGTGAAAGTTTATGAAGATTAGTTATGATTCCGAAATTGATGCTCTCTACATTAGACTTGTAGAAGGTAAGCATCAGTGTCGCACTTTACAGTTAACTGAGGAAATTGCTTTAAATATTGGAGAAAATGAATTATTAGTAGGGATAGAAGTTTTAGATGCTACGGAAGTTTTAGGTGCAGGAAATATCCCTAATGTAGTGCTAGAAAATATATCTTTTACTGTAGCTTAAATAGGGAAGGCGATCGCTATTTGTGCAAGTATCGCTCTCCCTGGTATTCTTACGAAAAGCGTCTTTGTGTAAAGTTAAGCTGTGTCGCTGTTTGTAGCTTGTGGCATCGACTCAATTAACGCCCTTAGCACTTTATTAACTGACTCTGGTGTTGTAAAAACTTGAGCTACATCTTCATCTAAAACCACAACTTTTAATAGTGGCTTTCCCCCACGAGCTGCAAAGCGATTAGGCTTCGCTTTCTTGTAATCAAAGTGATACTCAGCTAGAAGCTCATCATCTGGATTGTGTGAGTCATCAAAAGGCGTTTTGCTCATAATCCTCACGCTCTCTTCGAGTGGCTAAACGGACACTGATAATGCGAATAACTTTATAGCGTTCGGTGAAAGAAATCAACAGCAAGCGATTGTTTTGAGAGTGACCAATAATCATCTCTCGCCTCTCACCCATTGAGTTAGCTTCATCATCAAAAATAACAGCCAAGGAATGAAAGATCGCCCTTCATTAATTTTTACAGATACCTATTGCTCCTGCTTAAGAAAACTTTGTACTATGGCCTCAGCTTCAGCAGGAATCTCCGTCACTAACCGCACTGGAATTGCAGATGTAGAGGCAAATTGTGCATATTCTGGTGTTAGAAATACTGCATATTTCTCAGCATCGGGAGTGAGTTGAGCGGCCATTGCCAAACTAATAGCTTTAATGTAGTTGCGAACGCTAACGGCGCGAACACCGACGACTTCATCCCCTGTCACTGCTGTACTCGGTTTATCTGCTTGATCTAAAGTCGCGCTGGGATCTTTTACGCTCAAATGCGTGCCACCAACAAAACCAACTAGCCATTTCGGAGATGGAATTTTGGAAAATCCTGCGATTTGTTCGATTAAGGCGGGGGTAGTTTTGTCGGCGGAGGCGGCGACTACGAGGGTGGGAACTGCGATCGCACTCAATCCTGTTTCGCCAAATAGTAAAGATGTGGTAGGATTCATCGCGATCGCTCTTTTAATCCGAGGATCGCGTAGTTGATAGCTATCTTGTGGAAGTCCAGCCGCCGCGCACTGAATCCCTTCTCCTAAGCTGAATGTAATTAATTTGCTTTGACAGCGTTGTTTGAGCCTTGTCAGTTGCATTTCTGCGCCTGCAACTGATAGTGCAGTCGCTCCGCCGAAGGAATAACCAACTATCATCGCATTGTCTGTGGCTAATTTCCCTCGCAGGGAACCATCACTTTGATTGAGTTTGGCCAGTTCATCGAGGACAAAGCTGATATCTTTGGGTCGATCTATAAATTCTTGTGCTTCTAAAATTAATCCTTTACCTGCGATCGCAGCATTAGTATGATCTGCGTTACTACCGGGGTGTTCTAAGGCCGCGACTGCATAGCCGTAAGAGGCTAAATGCTCTGCTAAATACTGCAAGTCAGTGCGGATGGAACCCAAGCCGTGAGAAAATACAATTACTGGTTTGTCAGCAGTTGTCGCCGCTGACGAGTAGACATCGAGGGGAATGCGGCGGTTGCGTTGACTGTCATACAAGTCTAATTTAAGTACCTTTACAGAGTTAGGGCCAGCTTGGGTGGGATCGAAGGGTAGTTTGATATTGGGGTTGGTGGCCGCTAATTGAGGCGCGATCGCAGCCATGAACCGCTGGGTTTGCCAAAAACCTGCATTTAAGTTTTGCATAACTGCAAAGGCGCGATCCAAGTCAACGATCATCCGCTGGCCGGGATAAGCTTCGATAAAGCTGAGTACAGATAGACCCTCTGGCGCTGTCGATCCCAGTACCATTGCGGCTCGTAGCGCTTGCACCCCCGCACCATCGCGCCGAGGCGTGACAGTAGCGAGATCCGCGAGGATACCGGTGCCAATTTGGGTATTTAGCAGGTTGCTAACAGTGACGACGTTGAGTTGAATTTTCGTTTTCAGAGCACCGTAGATTTGGCTGCGCTGTTGAGATGAGAGCAACGCAGCATAGTTTTGCAGACTTTCTGGGAGTTTTCCCGTTTCCACAAGCGATCGCAAGTCAGCAACAGCGATTGACGACTCGAAAATTCCTTTACGGATGACAAGAGTTTCAGCAGCTTGTACAGGGGTTGCGATCCAGCCCAGGCTGCTGAGGGCGATCGCGCTTGCTATACTTACTGCTGAAGACAGGCATCTGAATTTGGGTCGCATAATCATCTTTAACTCGCTCGGACTATATGTAGATATATCACCATACTGTCAAAAGTTTTCCGTGTCGGGTAAACTTCTGTAAAGGGAATAAATCTCGCAGAGAAGAAGAAACCCAAAGTGCGATCGCCTAGTTAATCCGATGATATGAGAATTACTTGATTATTTGCACCAGCTTGTAGGGTGCGTCAGACGAAATTCTACAGCGACGATCGAGGGTGACATTTACTGACGTACCCTACCATATATGCTAGTTTCGTAAGTTCTGTAATTGTGCCTGACTCAAAATTCAGCTTTTTTTCAAACAGTTCTCTGCAACCTTGACCTTAAAGGTTGTACCCGACTTTTTAGGCAGCCATCCTATCTGTAATGCCTGTTGTATCCATAATGCCACATCTGAAGGCCTAACTGGGTTGATTGCATACCTCCGCTCAATTGTCCAAGCTTGAATTTTTCCTGATTCATTTTGAAGTTGTAGAGGTACAAGTTCACTATAAACTAGACTGTATCTCTGTGGATGGGGACGATCCGTCACAATTACTAGCACCGAGCCAGGTTCTTGAGCGTGTTCGACTGCAACGTGAAGAGATCCCTCCAGGTTCTCTGCTTGCATATTAGCTGCTTGCTTGCGGATGAGCCAGATGAATGTTTCGCCTTCAACAACTATTTTTCGCGCGCCTTTTTTCGGGATAGACATTTATCTCACTTGCCTTATAGTTATGCCGCCTCAACGCTTCGGAATTATTCTATAAACACTTTGCATGAAATTCTCATATCCATTTTCTGGAAGATCGGAGAAATCATTTGCTGCCAGCATATTAAATGATAGCATTGCTGTACAGTCAATACTCGAATCATCCAGGCACGCTTTGATGAAATAGGTTGGATAAATTATTAATGAACGGTTTGGTGAAACTACTCCATACCAATCTTGACCATCATCTTGAATGCAAACCCACTCCCAACTAAATTGACGAACAAGCTGATTTCCCCACACTATACCTAAACCCAATGCAACATCAATCGGATCGGGTTTGTGAGTAAAATACTTTTTGAAAAAACTATCAGGCTCAGTTTGCCATTGATCTACGAATGAGTCTACTTTTTGAACAATCGCATCCGGGTTGGCTGAGGGAAGTATTTCTAAGTTTCCTAAAGTTTCTACCGATAAAGCTTGGATCTCATTTGCTTCTTCTAGATCGAGTGGACGTTCTTGGATACTCATAGCAACTCCTAATTTTAATAATGAAACAGCCCTGCTTGACGGTAAGGCTAATTATAATAATCCAGCATTTTTTAAATCATCATTTTGCGCTAATCGTACAGTTTCTATGGATTGATATCGATGTCCATCAATTGTGTATATCAAACCACACTGCGTGCATTCTAAGACAACTTTTTGTGCTTCTGTATCAAACAAAGCAGACAGTTCTAATTTTCCACATCTCTGGCATTCAACATCTACTGATAAAACAACAATCTCCCATAATTGATCTCGCAAAATTGCCACCATAGACTGTTCGCTTGAAGGCGCGAAATCTAGAAAACGCTTAATAATTTCGGGGGTACATTCCGATCGTTCAATTGGATAAGAATTAGGGTCAATGTTTATTAACTCTTCCAGTCCATATTCATCAATTAGATGTGGAGACAACAACATTTTGTTTTCTTGATACCAAGTTCTAAGGTATTGGAAGATGAGTAGAGCAGTATCTTGCTCATCTATCTGGGAAATAGTTTTGCAAAATTCGTGCCACGCTTTTCGGCAATTTTTACTCATCATTAGTCTATTAAGGTACTGGATAAGTTGTAATTAAGTTGCCCGCCCCATCAGTAATGATTTGTATCTTACTTGTTTGGTTCTCACCGAATTGAGGGTCTACGTAGCAGTAGAAAACTATGATTAAAAATCCAAAACCGGAAAAGGTTTCGCCGCTTCAATCTGAGCCGCTAAAGCAATTAAAGTAGCCTCTGCCCCCGGTTTACCAATAATTTGAATTCCCAAAGGCAAACCATTAGTATCTAAACCAGTAGGCAGCGCGATCGCAGGTTGACCGCTAGCATTAAAAGGCGGACAAGGAGCAATCCAGTGAATGATTTTTTCTAATGTTTCCTCTGGAGTCAAATTTGCCCACTCGCCAACTCGAATTTGTGGGTACATATAAGTCGGCAATACTAGCACGTCAAAGTTATCAAAAAAACCGACAATCCGGCGGGCAATAACTTGCATTTGAGACACAGCTCCCAGATATTCTCCCGCAGAACGAGTTCGATCTAATAGCCAGCGATTCATCGGTTCTAGTGCCGGGGCGGGAATACCGCTAGCTGCTACACCCGACTGCCAAATTACACTAAATGGCTCAATTAAACCAGCGAAATCAGGACACCCAGGTTCAATATTATGACCTAATTCTGATAGTAACTTTACTGTATCTATCACTGCCTGCTGACACGATGATGAGACTTCCCCTAGAGGAGCAATTGTCGTGGAAAAAGCAACTCGCAAGTTACTCAATTTTTGGTCAGCAGCCTCTAAAAATGATAATTCTGGATTTGGCAACCAGTAAGGATCGCCTGTAATATAACCAGACATTACATCCAAAAGTGCCGCCGCATCTCTGACAGTCCGAGCTAAGGGGCCATTTGTAGAAATACCACTTTGATAATCACCAACAGGCGCGTGAGAAACTCGCCCTCGCGTGGGCTTAATACCTACCAAACCGCAACAGAAAGCCGGGCCGCGAATTGAGCCACCACCGTCAGAACCTTGAGCGATCGCGCATAACCCCGCCGCCACCGCCGCCGCCGCCCCTCCGCTAGACCCCCCAGGCGTATAATCCAAATTCCAGGGGTTGCGCGTCGGTGGAAAACCTTCCGGTTCCGTATATGGCAAAGAACCCACCTGAGCCGTTGCAGTTTTGCCCAGAATATTGAATCCAGCAGCTTTAATCTTGGCGACTACACCATCATCGTAGGTGGCAATGTTGGACAGCAAAGCAGGCACTCCGTAGGTACAGCGCACGCCTGCAACAGGAGTGAGGTCTTTAATCGAAATTGGCACACCGAAAAAAGGTGGGAGACTTGCGCGATCGCTAGTTCTTGTTAACTGCTCAGTTTGAGATTTAGCGAGTGCGATCGCCTCCTGGGCCATCACAGTCACATAACTACCCACTTGGGCATCCAATCGCCCGATCCGTTCCAAATAAAGCTCCGCGAGCTCCAGGGGCGACACCTCACCACTGCGGATCGACCGCGCCTGTTCAAGGGCCGAAGAAAATGCCAATTCTACCGGATTCATTATATTTGCCTAGAGAACTAACGCCTGCTACAGAGGAGTCATTTTAACGATAAAGATTCTGTAAATCCCAGCTTTTAGCAAAACTTTAACAATTTTGACACTCCCCGATCTAAACCACTCAGGAATCCTCAAGGAAAAATTTTGGGGAATAAATTTACAAAAACTTGATAATCGCTACTTTTTTATCAATCTTAGTAAGATCTATCTTAGGATGTAGAAAAACTTTACTGCCATCCTGCTAAAGAAAGAATATTTGATTGCCCGGTCTGGGAGTCAAATCCCCTTGAAATAGATCGGTCTGAATAGCTAAGCTGTTCAGTAAAGCGCACAGCAGCCTAATTGACCCTTGCCCAACCTGGATAAATCCTTTGTCCAAACAACCTTTCCCCTAAACAAGGTAGCGCACTTATGACACAATCACAGCGTCCGCCAGCACCCCGTCCTCCCGTTCCCGGCGCTCCCCCACCACCCCCCCCAGGAGGAAGACCTCCAGTACCTGGCGTACCCAAAGCAGCAGCACCACCGCCACCACCAGCAACACCAGCCGCTCCACCTCCAGCCGCCGCACCCCCAAGTTCCACAGGCCCGGGCCTCGCCGCTGGTAACGTCACCTTGAAGGAGATGGTGATGCGAGCCAAAGAAGAAGGCATTTCTGACCTTCACTTGGGAGTAAATGAACTTCCCCGGTTCCGCAAACGTGGCGACATTACCGATGCCGGTTATCCCGTAACCGATTTAGATACTTTTATGAGTTGGCTGCGGGAGTGTATGAGCGATGAAGAAATTGCCTACTTCCAGAAAAACTTAGACTTTGACGGCGCTTTTGACTTTGGCTTTACTCGCATTCGGATCAGCGCTTTTGACTCCTTAGCTGGCCCAGCAATGGTATTACGTCTAATTCCAGCCGAAATTTTGACAATGGAGCAATTGAGGCTACCAGAGGTCTTTAGGAAAGTATGCGGCTACCACAAAGGCTTAATTTTGGTGACGGGGCCAACAGGTTCTGGGAAATCCACCACAATGGCCGCAATGATTGACTATATCAATAAGAACAAATCCCATCACATCATTACCATTGAAGACCCCGTAGAATTTGTACACACAAGCCGCAAATCTTTGATCAAGCACCGGGAAGTCGGCCGACATACCCTCAAGTTTGTTAACGCTCTCAAAGGAGCTCTGCGGCAAGACCCGGACATGATGCTAGTAGGAGAAATTCGGGACAGAGAGACGGTGGAAATCGCTCTTAAAGCCGCCCAAACGGGTCACTTAGTAGCAGGGACGCTGCACACGAACAGTGCTATTAAAACCCTGACTCGGATTCTGGATATGTTCTCCTCTGAAGAACAGCCAGCGATGCGGGTTTCAATCGCTGAGTCTTTGGTGGCAGTCATTGCTCAATTACTATGTAAAACTACAGATGGTAAGCGGGCTGCTTTCCACGACATTCTGATCAATACCGACGTGGTTAAGGAATACATTCTCAAGGGGCAGAATGAGGAAATTAACCAAATTATGATCAAGGATACTTATGAGGGTATGACGACAATGAACAAGTCTCTGTATACACTCTATCAAGAAGGTCGTATCACTGAAGAGATTTGCATTGAAAACTCCCCTGCTGCGAACGAAATGGCTCAAATGCTCCGAGGCCGAGTTTGATCGCAAATAAAAATGTTAACAGTTGACTGTTAACTGTTAACTGTTAACAATTTCTTTGGTGTTTTTCTTTGAATTCTGACCGCCAGCCCTTACCACAACTTTTTAAAGGCATTGCACTTTTTACGCCAGGGGGAGATTTAATCTACTGTATAGACCCCAGCAAAAAAAGTCGATGGCATTTGCATTTATGTGCAGCTCTACAAGAAATGCTGGGTTTGTCAGAACCTCCCCATTTTCTCGTCCCTTGTTACACAGCAACTATTGACCGATGGCTCGATCCCCAGACTCAGCAGATGCGAATTTCGGCTGAAGCTTATCCCCCAGTTCTGCGACATCAAACTTTACTGAATGCGGTGTTTGAGACTCAAGATTTAGTTTGGCGCGTCCGTATTGAGGAACTTTGCAATCCAATGGTGATCGCTACTTATTACAACCAATTTCCTGAACTTTGGGAAAATCATGAGTTAATTGTACAGTTTCCGAGTGGTGAATCTCAGTCGGAGAGTGAGATAGGAAGCTTACTGGCGCTGCGGCGGCGGAGTGGGGGAGTTGCGCGATCGCTTTATGCAGATGCGGAAGCTACCCCGCCATTAGAAACTCAAGGATATGTCTTGCGTTTGTTTGTCTCTGGTAATAACGCCGCTACTGAAAGGACTCTTAAGACTTTGCACCAACTTTTAGATCAAACTCTGGGTCAACCCTATACTTTGAAGGTGATTGATGTTTTTAAACATCCAGATCAAGCAGAAGCGGATCAAATTTCTGCTACGCCTACTTTGATTAAAGTGTGGCCGCGCCCGGTGCGCCGGATTGTGGGAGAGTTAGGCGATGTTGATAAAATTTTGCGCCTACTTGCGGTTTCAGAGGTTTAAATTGGTAATTGTTAACTGTTAACTGTTAGTTGTTAGTTGTTAGTTGTTACCAATTACCAATTACCAATTACCAATTACCAATTACCAATTACGCAATTCCTACCAATTTAGCACTAAGATCCCACATCCGCTCAGCTTTCTCATCATCTCTTGCTTGGGGAGAAACTGTTTGCACAAAAGATTGACCATCTTTCTTCTGTCGATTTCCCCAACTCCAATAAGCACCAGATTGACGATATTCAGGATCGGCAACTACCGCCGCCACGCGCTCGCCAGATAATTCTTCCGACACGAAACCACCAGTAATATACTTCTGGAATAATGGGAAAATTTTCTGAAACAAAGGATAGTGATTGCGGAATAGAGGTGTTTCCGCAACACAGCCGGGATAAAGAGAAGTGAAAGTAATTCCCGTAGATTCGTGATAGCGGCGATGCAGTTCGCGCATCGTCAGCACGTTGCAAACTTTACTATCTTTATAGGCTTTGACCGGTTCAAATTTCTTACCATCAATCATCGAGATTGGTGCCTTAAAACCCTTTTCAAAACCTTCAAGATTGCCCAAATCTGGTCGCGGTGGAATCTTCCCGCCCAACTCGTCTGGGTTATGGGTGACAGTTCCCAAAATTACCAACCGCCGATCGCGAAAGCTGGATCTCTTCATATCCTCTAACATCAGGTTACAGAGGAGGAAATGACCAAGGTGATTTGTGGCCATACTCAATTCAAATCCGTCTGGACTTCGTAAGGGTTCCTTTAATAAAGGCATATAAATGGCAGCGTTACACACCAAAGCATCCAGCGATCTACGACTTGCCCGGAAGTTGTTCACAAACTCCCTAACGCTATATAAACTGCCTAGATCGATGTGCATTAGCGTGTAGCTATCGGTGGGCATTCCCAACGCTTCGGCTGCTTTTTTTGCCTTGGGTAAATCACGACAGGCCATGACTACGTGCCATTCCTTCCTTTTGGCAAAGGCTGAAGCAGCGTACAAACCGACTCCTGATGATGCGCCTGTGATTACAACTGTTAAATTTCGCTCTTGTGCCATACTGTTGTGAATTCGGTTAAGTTAGGGCTTACGCATTATTTACGTAATTCTGTCATTGCGAGTGAAACGAAGCAATGGGTACCTTTAGTTTTTTGCTATTTTTGTTTGTGTAAGTGCTATGACTGTTGTTGACTGTCTCTAGGCTGGGATTTACAGGTCATTTATATTGAGGCGATCGCACACCTGACCTGAATTCTTACGATTTAAAGATTGGGGTCAGTCGATCTAAACTCCTTTTAGCAATAACTTTTAACTTGTAACCGACAGCAGTATAAATTTTGGGTGGGCGACTATCGTCCTCCCATCGGTTGTAATAATAGTTCTATTTTGTTCGTATAGCCATCCTCAACCTGATTGCTGGTAACAATCAGTATTTTATAGGTCGAGCATGGCTTTTGTGTTTCTAGCTGGGTGTAGATGTCAATACCTTCTAATGCTGTGCGATCGCAGCCAGCGTCTCAATCAACCACAGCCACGACTCACAGCTTTGGTGGCAAATTATTACCTACTCAAGGTTTCAGCTATCCTAGATATAAATTTTACCTATTAACCTATCAGTTAGGTAAGTAGGTAAAACGGATTAACCATTAGCTATTAACCATTAGCCATTACCAATTAGCCATTAGCCATTACCAATTAGCCATTAGCCATTAGCTATTAACCATTAGCCATTAGCTATTAACCATTAGCCATTAGCCATTAGCCATTAGCAATTAGCCATTAGCCATTAGCCATTACCAATATTACTTTTGCACCAGTTTCACCTTAGTTGCTAAACCAAGTGCTTGTAGCAATTGAATTGTCATCCAAGTTAGGTCTATCTCCCACCATTTTAAACCGTGACGAGCAGAGTATTGAAATGCGTGGTGATTGTTGTGCCAGCCTTCACCGTAGGTAACTAAAGCTACCCACCAGCAGTTAGTAGAACTGTCACTTGTCTCGTAAGTGCGATAGCCAAATTTATGAGTAGCGCTGTTAACAAACCAAGTACAGTGATATACTAAAGCCAGACGAACAAAGATTGCCCAAACGACAAAAGGTAAACCCCCAATTAACAACAGTAAAAGACCAAAAGCAATCTGAATGGGGAGAAAATAATTTTGGAAAAACTTATAAACTGGGTCGTCAGCAATGTCTTTTGTACAGCGATCGATGGTGTCAAGAGCAGGACAATGATAAAACATCCAACCGATGTGACTCCACCAAAAGCCGCGCCGAGAATCGTGGGGGTCTAAGGCTCCTTGATCGGAGTGTTGGTGGTGGACTCGGTGCAATCCCACCCAGTGAATTACTCCTCCTTGACCGGAAAGGACACCGCAAAAAACTAGAAAATATTCTACCCATTTTGGTGTCTGAAAACTACGGTGGCTAACTAGGCGATGCCATCCTAAAGTGATGCCTAAACCGCCTGTTACCCAGTGGAGAATAATGGCTAAACTAACGGCTGCCCAGTTAAAATTACTTGGGAAGAGGGCGCACAGGGCTCCAATGTGAACTACTGCCAAACTAATAATGTGCGTCCAATTGAGTTCTAGTTTGGGTTCGGTGGCAATTGTCATGCTCGATCTGGATAGAAAGTTTTGAGAAGTAAATGAGTTGTTTTTTTTGAGCGCAGACTCTCGGTAATGAGTTCGGTTTAGGCAATCAGCAATAGATTTCGATCCGTTACCAATTACCCATTACCTATTACCGATCGCTAATTTTCTGCTTCTGCGAGTTTTACTTTGGTGGCTAAACCAAGTGTTTGCAAAAATTTAATTGTCATCCAAGTCAGATCTATTTCCCACCATTTCAAACCGTGACGAGCGGAGTATTGAAAGGCGTGGTGGTTGTTGTGCCAACCTTCACCGTAGGTGAGGACTGCTACCCACCAACAGTTAGTGGAGCGATCGCCTGCATCATAGGTACGGTAGCCGAATTTGTGGGTAGCGCTATTGACCAGCCAAGTGCAGTGAAACACGATGACTATGCGTGCAAAAACGCCCCAAACTACAAAAGGCCAACCGCCTAAGAAGTAGAGCAAGATGCCAAAGGCAACTTGGATGGGTATAAAGTAGCTTTGGAAAAATTTATAAACTGGGTCGTCAGCAATATCTTTGGTGTAACGGGGGATTTGATCTCTGATCGGCAGCTTGTAGAGCATCCAACCCATGTGACTCCACCAAAAACCTTGATTGGAATCGTGGGGATCTGGTTCAGTATCGGAGTGTTGGTGGTGCAACCTGTGCATTCCTACCCATTCGATGGGGCCGCCTTGGCAAGAGAGGGTTCCACAAAAAACCAGGAAGTATTCCAGCCATTTTGGGGTCTGGAAGCTGCGGTGGGTTACTAAACGGTGAAATGCCAAGGTAACGCCTAAACCGCCTGTTACCCAGTGCATAAATAGGGCTAGGGCGATGGCTGGCCAGCTAAAGTTACTAGGCACGAGAGCAAACAAGGCTCCAATATGGAGAAATGCCATAAAGCCTATGATTGTCCAATCAGGGCTAAGTTTTGTTGAAGTTGCGATCGTCATGAAGATAAAAGGTTTACTAACTAAGGGGCCGCATCTGCGCCATAATAAACACCGCGCACTCAGATAGTGAGCGAGGTGAGGATGAATAGCACTGAACGGCTACAAGAAGCAGAGCAGGCACTCTTTCAGATTTTTTCTGGAATTGGCGCGACAGTCAAGCAAAATCTCAAACGAGTTCTTGATGCCTTTCGCCACCATCGCGTAGGTGTCCACCATTTTGCAGGAGTAACAGGCTACGGTCATGACGATTTGGGCCGTGAGACTTTCGATCGCGTGTTTGCTGACATCGTGGGGGCCGAGGCCGCTGCGGTGCGAGTCCAGTTTGTTTCGGGAACTCATGCGATCGCTTGCGCTTTGTTCGGCACTCTCCGTCCTGGAGACGAAATGCTGGCAGTAGCAGGTGCTCCCTACGATACCTTGGAAGAAGTTATTGGTCTGCGGGGTCAAGGTCAAGGTTCTCTAATTGAGTTTGGCATTAGTTACCGCGAGTTGCCTCTGAGTAAGGATGGAAGCGTGGACTGGCAGGCTTTAAAATCTGCTGTTACAGACAGAACTCGCCTCGTTTTTATCCAACGTTCCTGCGGCTATTCTTGGCGACCGAGTTTATCAATTTCTGATATTGAAAAAATCGTTCAAATAGTCAAGCATCAGAATTCTAACACAATTTGCTTTGTAGATAATTGTTACGGAGAATTTGTAGATGAGTGCGAACCCCCAGCGGTAGGTGCTGATTTGATTGCGGGTTCGCTGATTAAAAATCCAGGTGGTACGATAGTGCCTGCTGGGGGCTATGTAGCAGGTAGAGCCGATTTAGTAGAGGCTGCAACTTGTCGGTTAACAGCGCCGGGAATTGGTAGTGCTGGGGGTGCGACTTTTGAGTTAAATCGTTTGCTATTTCAAGGTTTATTTTTGGCACCGCAGTTAGTGGGAGAAGCGATGAAGGGGAATCATTTAACTAGCTATGTTTTTTATAATTTGGGCTATAAGGTAAATCCCATGCCTGCGGCAAAAAGGCGAGATGTAATTCAGGCGATTGAGTTTGGTTGTGCCGAAAAGTTGGTGGCTTTTTGTAGGGCAATTCAGCAGAATTCTCCAGTGGGTTCGTATTTAGATCCTATCCCTGCACCGATGCCGGGATATGAGAGTGAGCTGGTGATGGCTGGTGGTACTTTTATTGATGGGAGTACCTCGGAGTTTTCTGCCGATGGGCCGTTGCGGGAACCCTATATTGCTTTTTGTCAAGGGGGGACGCATTGGACTCATGTTGCGATCGCGCTGGAAGCTGCGATCGATGCTGTGGGGCCGGCTTAGTTAGTAAAGGTTTGAATTTTGAATTTTGTAGGATATAAACTTGAGTAGGGTTTCGATTACCTCAATCTAATTAACATCAACTCCCACCAAATCAGCCACAACTTTCTCTAATCCAGCTATCACTTTCGCCGTCCGTTCCCAATCAACTTTATCAGGTGTATCTTCAGAAGTATGATAAAAAGGATAACGATAAGGAGCCGTATCAGTCACCATCAAACCAGGATAACCATGCTGCCAAAAAGCCCATTGATCTGACCAACCCACACCGGGAATAACACCAGGAATTGCTGCACCTTCCGAGGGAAATTGAGCATGGCGGCGAAAAGATGCGATCGCATCTCTCACCAGCTTACTTGACCCCGTATTACCAATAAATCCAATAAAATTCCCAGAAGTAGGATAAAGTAGATTTAATGGCGCTGGATATTTCTGACTATCCTGAGCATCTGAATAATAACCAATTGTCTCTAAACTCAACATCCCTACAATCTTTTCATTACGTTCTCTACATCTTTTCGCATAAACTAAACTTCCCATATTCGCAGTCCAGAAAAAAGGCGGTTCCTCATTGACAAATTCAACAAAACGCAGTGTTCTGTTGAGTTTTTTATCCGCAAATATTCTCGCTAAAGCCAAGACTCCCGCCGCCCCAGTTGCATTATCATTCGCCCCAGGACTACCTACCACCGAGTCATAGTGTCCGCCAACTACCACAATTTCATCTGCATTTTTACCCCCTGGAATCTCTACCTCAATGTTATAATAAAATCTATCATCAATTTTATATTCTTGTCGTTCCACTTGATAGCCAGCAGATTGAAATGAAGTTGATAAAAAATCAGCAGCTTCGGCAAGTTTCTGATATTGAATAAAATTGCGTTCTCCAATTTCACCAGCTAACTTTTCTACATCGCGGCGTAAAGTATCACGCATCAAAATTTCCTGTGGAGTTAAAGGGGGAATTGTCCCCTTATAGCTTTTCCCTGGCATGGCAATCATAGTTAAATATAGCCCACAAATTATAATGATTACTACAATACTCAAGATAGCAAGTCTAATTAATGCAGTACGATCCCATAATTTAATTTTTCTTGTCGATCCCATTCTTTTTAAATAATCGCTTTACTCTTTAGTCCGCGTAGGCGGACTTTGTTTGTGTAGTAGCGGTTTCAACCGCCAAGTATTATCAAGGATTTTTTCACCCAGATTTAGTATTACCTAAGATTCTGGCAACTTATATTGTCCGACAATTCGCTTAGCATATTCTGGCACATGAGCCTCTAATTTCTCTGGGTGATTCCGCTTCACATAGAGATAATTCCGAGTGAAATGAGAATCAATCGAAAACCGCGCATATTCTAAACCTTTAGGCCCAATTTTCTCAATAAATACTCCCATTAATTTTGCCGCCCACATTGGCAAAGTTACTCCTTTTTCATAGGCAGGAATACTTTGCTGAACAGCGGGCATCCTATTACCTTGAGACATCACAGGCTGAGTATTTAACTGCTCCATTACTAAGTCTAACATCTCTTGTCCCGTATCATTTCTTACCACAATCCATTGCCAGCCAAAAGGTGCGCCCATATAGCCTACAACTAAGTCTGCTAAACTATTAACATAATCAAAACAGCTCAGACAAGATGGGGCAAAAACGTCTTTAAGTTCCTTAGTATTTAGCCCAAAAAATGGCACTTTTTCAGTAGTTCCATCTTCATGCTTAAAATGAACGTTAAAATCCTGCATAAACTCATAAGACACCACTGTTTCATGAGAACGGCTAGTAGTTTCTAGGAATTTCTGCAAACCATCACGACTGACATTATCAACACAGGGAGTACCCAAAACATAGAGCTTTTCTAAACCTAGTTTTTTCTCCACAGTTCGCAAAGCTTGAATTTGACAGCCAACGCCAATCACTAACAGCCGTTTCATCCCCGATTTTTCGATTTGTTCCAATACTGAAAGGTTGGGAGAAAGCGTTGGTTTATTGACTTTAGCGGCTAATATCTCCTCTGGGGTTGTAGCAATAATTGGCATCGGTTGAAAGCGGTCTTCTTTGGTATTTTGGACGCAAACTACGCCTTCAACTATGCCGCGATTCAGCATTTCTATGGCAATTGTACTAACAATTCCCGTCCATTGTGCGCCCTCAATTGGCTCTTTTTTGCGGGCAGCCATCATGGTTTGATTAACGCCGAAATACCAGTCATCGGGGTTGTCGAGATTCCGCGATCGCCCGTGTATTTCTGCTTCCAGTTCTGCGATATGCTGAGTTAGGAAGGCACAAGCTTCCTTGACATAATGGATATAATATGTATCGCACAACCCGCATTCGCTACACAGTTCTTTAGCGGGACGGCGGCTGTTTGGTTTGAGGGCCTTGGCTTTTTTGTGTTGGGTAGATTCGATTGCGGTCATCTAAATTGCTGATTTTATGGAGAGGTGGCTTTTATTAAGGTATCAGGTAGGAGGTATAATTTGACTGGCGAGGTGATAACCCCGCCGGAAACCCAGACAGAGCTGATATTTGACCAACTTGTGTTAAAAAAAGATAGGAGTGATAAGTTAGCAATTACACCCGGAATATCTATTCGTGACAAACAATTCGTTAGTTTGACGGTAAAGCAGAGGTCTGCCAAAATAGATATTTCACACTTTTGTAAGCGTATCTGCTTTTAAGGACTGTAATTTCGTAAAGTAAGACAATAATCTGTTAACGCGGACAAATAATTTAACCCTCGACCACAGCAAGCCGTAACTCATTCATCTAACCAAAGCCCTTGATGAGGATTGAACTCATGACCTCACCCTTACCAAGGGTGTGCTCTACCACTGAGCTACAAGGGCAGATAAAATTAAAAGTTAAAAAGTTTAAATCTTTAATTTTTAATTTTTAATTTTTAATTTATTTGTGGTGGGCCGGGCTAGATTTGAACTAGCGTAGGCGTAGCCAGCGGATTTACAGTCCGCCCCCATTAACCGCTCGGGCACCGACCCATTTGCACCCACAATCATTAATAGTAGCAGTACTCCCTCTACTTGTGCAAGGGGGTAAATGAGATTTTTGGGAAAATTAATAAAACTTCATATATAGCAACCGCTTTCAGCGGTTAGGGGCTAGGGGTTAGGGGCTAGGGGCTAGGGGCTAGGGGGAAAGATGGGGGAGATAGGGGAGATGGGGGAGAGGAGGAGATGGGGAAGAAGGGGGAGATGGGAGAGATGGGGGGAGAGGGGGAAGATGGGGGAGAGGGGGGAGATGGGGGAGATGGGGAAGTGGGAAAGAAGGGAATAGAATCAGCGAGTTTCAGTAACTCAGAACGTCCTAACTACCAAGAAGGTTGATATAACGAGATTTTCCCCAGACTCAACAGGCAGAAGTGCTATCCTTACTGAATAGCACTCTAGCTCAACTGCATCCTATACTCCTGTAGACACATAACCTGCAAACCCAGGGAGAAAAACCTAAGCAATTAGTTCGCCTGTTTCTTGTAGCGAGTGTAATCGCCGATAAATCCCTCCTTGGCTTAACAACTCCTCATGAGTACCAACTTCCACAATCTGACCTTGGTCAAGAACCACAATCCGATCCGCCTCGCGAATCGTACTCAGCCGATGGGCAATAATAATCGTCGTCCGCGTCCCCAAGATATTTTTCATTGCTAGCTGAATCGATCGCTCTGATTCATAATCCAGACTAGAAGTAGCTTCGTCAAAGATTAGCACATCTGGATCGACTAATAGCGCCCTCGCAATTCCCAACCGCTGTCGCTGACCACCTGACAACCGCACACCGCGTTCGCCGACAACCGTATGATAACCTTGGGGCAATTGATGGATAAACTCATCTACTTTCGCAATCCGACAAGCATCCTCAACTTGTTCAAAAGTAGCTTTCCGATTGCCATAAATCAAGTTATCCAACAAAGTACCATTGAAAACATCAACTTCTTGATGAACGATCGCCAAACGCTGGCGGTAAGCAGTCACATCTAATGTGCGAATGTCGTCACCATCAATGAGAATGCGACCTGCTTTCGGTTCAAAATACCGAAATAATAGCTTCACCAAAGTAGACTTACCGGAGCCCGATTTACCTACTAAAGCTACAGTTTGACAGGGATGAATTAACAAATCAATATCCTGTAACACCGGTTTTTCGAGGTCATACCCAAAAGTAAGATGAGAAAACTCAACCTTGCCAGTAAATTTGTATGATGGACGTATTAACTCGGCTGTAAATTCCTGTTCCAAATTTACCCCATCAGCACCATCTGGCAACTGTATAAACTCGTGAAACCGCATCATTGAAGAATAGCGGCGAGCAAATACTTCCGCAAGATTACTGATCGGAGTTATTTGTGAATAAGCCATGCTTGCTAATGTATAAGTCGTAACGAAGTATCCCAGAGAAATCTGACCGTCAGCCGTTGCTGCTAGGCTAAAACCTAGAACTGAGAACAGGCAAAACTGAGTAATTGTTCTCTGATATACTCCCAAGTTCACATATCCTCGATGGATGCGGTCAATGACAACTTTTAACTCGCGGTTAAGCCGTGTTGTTTGTCGTTGTAGTTCGACTGTTTCGGTGGCAAAAGCTTTGACGGTTTTGATATTAGTGATAATTTCTGAATTGCGACTTTCGGTATCTTCGCTATATTTATCGAGTATTTCTTCTCTATCAGTCAGGGTTTTAAGACTTTTGAGGGTGATACTCAGGATAAATAGGAAAGAAACCAAAATTAATAAGCCAATCCGCCATTCTATTAGCCAAATTATGGCAAAGATGCCTATTAATCGCACAACTTCGGGTATTAGTTCACCGGCAATTTCTGGGTATGTCCAGGTATGGTTTGCTAGTCCTTTGGCAATGCGGCTGGCAATGCGTCCAGGGTTGTTTTCGTCGTAAAATTCTAGGGGTACAGTGAGGATTTTGGCGATCGCGCCTTGCGTGCGATCCCGACGCGCTTTTAAGGCAATTACCCAGTGAAACCAGGGGCCAAGCCAAGTCTGTACAGGGGCTTTACAGACGGTGACTAGGAAAATTAAGCCCAGCAATACTGATAGGGATAATGTCTGATTGACGGGTTGTTGAGTGGCGGAGGCGATCGCATTTATTAAATTTTGCGCGATCGCATCTGGCGGTTTACCCGACAAAACGTTTAAAGTTTGACCAATTGCGTAGGGAACAATCAGATCGATTAGTTCAAAGGCGCTGGATGCTCCTATACTGAGGACAGAAGTTTTCCAATAGCCCTCGTAATATTTGAGGATGTCCCGAAAGCTTGCCATAGGTTTTACTTGTAATACGGCCCATCGGGCCATCAAAAGTAAAGACGCACCATTGCGCGTCTTTACTACAACTATATTACAAGAGTATTACCGCTGGGAGCGTCCAACTTCATCCAGATGACTCACCCGACTGGGTGATTAGCTTAAAGCGTAGGCTGATTGTAGTGCCCACCAGATCAGGAAACTGATACCACCCAGAATCGCGATCGCTGAGACTGCGATCGCCGTTGGGCTATCGGCTCCCTTAAATTTCATGATGCCGCGATTTAAGTCAGACATAGTACAGTAGTCCTAATTCTTACGCTGATTGTAGCAAACACTCTATTTTCTAACATCTAACTTGGAGTATATTTGTAAAATAATAATTAAGATTTTGTTAAATATAGGGTAGACAAAGCTACAACAAGCTGAGATTGAATAGTTATAAATGATTGTCGGCTTTGCCTACCCTACAATATATTCAAAAAATTAGTTATGTTTGCTGATGAGCATCCAACCAAGCCACTAAATCACTAACATCAGAAAAATCTAATAACGCCTCACCCAGATTTTCCAATTGCACAACAGATAACAGACGAATTCTTGCTTGTAGCTGAGCATTAATCTCCCCAACACGACGATTTAGCAGACGCATAGTATATGCTAACGCTTCCTGTCCTAGTCCTTGTTGTAGTCCTTGTTGGAGACCTTGTTGCTCTCCTCGCTGGATGATTTCTTGATAAATTACAGACTCACGCATAATGTCCTCTCTGAATCATTGGTGAACAACTGAAAAACTGGTTATTCTTAATGATTAGTATCTAGCCAAGCAACTAAATCACTAACATCAGAAAAATCCAATAACGCCTCACCCAAATTTTCTAATTGCACAACAGATAACAGACGAATTTTTGCTTGTAGCTGAGTATTAATCTCACCAATACGACGATTTAGCAAGCGCATAGTATATGCTAACGCTTCCTCTCCTAATCCTTGTTGCAATCCTTGTTGCAATCCTTGTTGCAATCCTTGTTGCAATCCTTGTTGTAGTCCTTGTTGTAGTCCTTGTTGCTCTCCTCGCTGGATGATTTCTTGATAAATTACAGATTCACGCATAATCTCCTCTCTGAATAGTTGGCGAATCAATGTTGTATTAAACCGCAGACCTGCTAAAATCTCTATACAAGCTGAAAGATTCTGCCGCTCATCCGGTGCTTCAATGCTAGCAACTTGTTCTGCTACTTGTTGTAGCAAAGTATTGGGATTATCCGATCGCGCTAACACAGCTAAGGGTAAAAGTTCAGGATTTGCCAGTAAAGGTGCGGGGTTTTGTTCCCACATTCGGATTACTCGGTAGCGGTGCTGAGTATTACGAGCAGTAAACTGATTAGTAAAGGCAGTTTGGGAACTCGTGCGCGTTAAAAAAATCACGACTTGTTCGATGTCGCACCGATATTGACGATGCAGCCTCACCCAATAGTCTAACATTCTGAGCGGCATTGGTGGCTCGGAAGCAGGCTCAGTTTGAAATTCTAGGTGTAGAATTTGGTTTGCTACTTGCAAGAATGTCACCGAGTCTGCTCTAATAGGTTCGAGGCTGAGTTCAGTTTTGAGTACCTGAATTTCCTCGGTGTTAGTTGGGAGTAGCCAGCGGACAAATGAAACAGGATACTCTTCTGCTAGATATTTACAAATGTTATCGTATGTCACAGGCGATCGCTTAAAAAGTTTTGCACTTAATATAGATTTTTCAGGTAATCTTCCCTCATTTATTGTCAATTGTCAACTTGTGTGCTATACTAAAACGTTTGTAGAAATCTCCTAAAGATAAATCCTATATGGCAACTAAGCCAACGATCGCATTTACTCACCTCGGTTGTGAAAAAAATCGCATAGACACCGAGCACATGATTGGCTTATTGGCACAAGCAGGCTATCAAGTTGATGCCAATGAAGAGTTAGCCGATTACGTTATTGTTAATACTTGCAGTTTTATCCAAGCAGCGCGGGAAGAATCCGTCCGCACTTTGGTAGAATTAGCTCAAGCTAATAAAAAAATTGTGATTGCTGGCTGTATGGCACAGCATTTTCAACAAGATTTACTCAATGAATTGCCAGAAGCAGTGGCATTGGTTGGCACTGGGGATTATCATCAAATTGTTGGTGTAATTGAACAAGTGGAAAAAGGCGATCGCGTTACCTTAGTTTCCGCTGAACCTACCTACATCGCCGATGAAAACACCCCTCGCTACCGCACTACACCGGAAGCTGTCGCCTACTTGCGAATTGCCGAAGGATGCGACTATCGCTGTGCATTTTGCATTATCCCTCATTTGCGCGGAAATCAGCGATCGCGCACCATCGAATCTATTGTCGCCGAAGCCGAACAATTAGCTGCCGAAGGCGTAAAAGAAATTATCTTAATTTCCCAAATTACTACCAATTATGGCAAAGACATCTACGGCGAACCCAAATTAGCCGAACTGTTACACGCATTAGGTAAAGTTGATATACCTTGGATTCGGATGCACTACGCCTATCCTACCGGTTTAACCCCGAAAGTAATGGCAGCAATTCAGGAAACACCCAATATTTTGCCTTACTTGGATCTACCCTTGCAACACTCCCACCCGGAAATTTTGCGGGCCATGAATCGGCCATTTCAAGCAGGAGTAAATGATAGCATCATTGAGCGGATTAAAGCCTCTATGCCTGATGCTATCTTGCGGACAACTTTTATCGTCGGCTTCCCTGGGGAAACAGAGGAACACGCAGCACATTTATTAGAATTTGTCAAGCGTCACGAATTCGATCACGTTGGAGTATTCACATTTTCTCCAGAAGAGGGAACACCCGCCCACGATTTACCCAATCAATTGCCGCAAGAGGTAATGGAAGCGCGACGGGAAGCAGTGATGGCGGCGCAGCAACCGATTTCGCTGAAGAATAATCAAAAGTCTGTAGGTAAAGTGGTGGATGTGTTGCTGGAACAGGAAAATCCAGAGACAGGAGAATTAATCGGGCGATCGGCTCGTTTTTCCCCTGATGTGGACGGCTTGGTTTATGTTGAGGGGGAGGCCTCTTTAGGGGCTATGGTGCGCGTAAACATTACTAATGCTGATATTTACGATCTTTATGGTAGCGTAGCTACTGTTTGAGAGGGCGGAAACTACCCCTAGCAATGGCTTAAGCCGCCAGGGGTTTTAACCCCTGTCGGACTAAGAGTTTGACGTGAAGTGGTCGCTATATTCATCTACACTAGCTTTAAGTTTATGGGTTTCAGTCAATAATGGTGACAGTAGATTTACCCCTAAATTCTCTGTGCAATTCCATTGTTGCATATACTTGTAAACTTCAGCAATTATCGCCTTTGCAGCATCTAAATCTTCTGCCTGAGACGCATGATAGTGCGCTCTGATTAGTGGTTTAATATCCTCAATATCTTGCCATTCAGATTCAGGTTTGAGGGGAATGCTGATAAAATAATCGTAAGCTTGACAATTTGCAGTGCGAACATTTTCATAGTTTTGATTTAATAAGCGATCGCCTTTTTCTTTGACTAGCGGATGCAATTGATAAGATTCGCATTGGTAATCATAATATAACAGTTGCCTGCGCTTGAGGGCAAGGATAATATTTTCTTTAAGTTCATATTTACTTACTTCTGGCATTTGAGTAGCAATTGCAGCAAAAGATAGGGGATATTCTGAAGTTTGGTACACTGAAATTCGGCTGAGGCAAGTTTGTTCTAATTCGCTGAGGCGGAGGATCATTTCATCAATTAAGTTTTCAATGTCTCGAATGAGTAGCCAATCTCTATCCTGCAAGAATTTTCCGACATTTCCCTGAAATTCGTCATCATCGCGAATTAATGCAGCGACCAGTTGTAAAGCTTTAGGATGTCCTTGATAGCGATGGGAAAGTTCGGCTAATTCTTCCTGGTTTGCAGTCAGATTTAAAGATTGCAATAGGGTAATTGCGGCATCTTGGTTTGGTCCGTTTAACTGGATTTCACGGGTGACAGTTGGCGGCAATTCGGCTAAGCTTTCGCGACTGGTGAATAGGATTTTACTTTGATGTTCTGTTTCTAATAGTTGTTGGAATAACCAAGGGTATTCGGCACTGTCGTCTGCGAAGTAGCCTGCGGTTTGTGCTTGTTTAGTTTTGAGGAGTGTTTCGGTGCGATCGAAGACAATTAAGCAAGGTTTAGTCTTGATAATTTTTATCAGTTTTTCTATCTTTTTTAAAGAGTCATCTTGAGTAGTGACGGCTGTTGTGATGTCGCCGTTGGATAGGGTGAATAGTAGGGAGTCTATCGTCCAATCAAAAGGAAGTGCTTTGCCTGTTGCAGATTGTAATGATTGCCAAGCAACGGCGGTGAAGGGGGTATTTTCTGTGTGGATTTGACGAATTAGTTGGCTAATGAGGGCAGTTTTTCCGATTCCTGGTAAGCCGACAATTGAGATGGCGGCGATATCTGAGTTAATCAGTGTAGCTTTTAAGATGTCAATTTCTTTTGTTCGATTTACCCAATTTCTCACGGGGGGTAAATTTTCAGGGAGGGGGAAGTTTTTATCGTTTTGAGAGTCTAGGGGGATATCTGCGATCGCGGCGGCTAAAAGTGGTTCTGTTTGCTTAATTTTGTAGCCTTCAGCAATGTATTCCCAGTTTTCTATTTCTACTGCTTTGCAAATATTGATAAAGTTCTCTCGTCTAATTCCTATTCTCGCCCAAAACCGCTTTAAGGTAGCTGTTGAAACTAAGGCTGCGAGACACCAAGTATCCTCAGTTTTATTCCATCCGAGATTGCGTCTTACCATATCAATGATTTTTAGCCCTTCTTCGGATGCCCTGAGTAAGCCGGCCATTGTTAGTCCTTTAGCACAATTGCGATCGAGTTTAAGTATAGCTTAGGTTGGAGAGCCGAAAGATGAGACAAATGAGCTAAATGAGACAAATGAGCCTTTTTTGTTGAGCCAAATGCTGAGCCGTTGAGCCAATATAGAGCTAAGGATTCAGGAGTATTCTGAAATGATGAGTCAGGCTTTCACCTACAGAAATGTATTTCCTCAGTCAGATGGATCAAACTTCAACTATTCAAGGTTAAACTCTTCAGAAACTGGGAGAATTGATGTAGACACCACTAAAGTTTTCTTTGAAGGATCTACTTCCGGCACTTTTGACAACGGCGAAAATGAGAAAACTTTAGGAACTCCTACTGCTGGAGACAGTGAAAGCTATGTGCGGTTTGACGGCAGGAGAAGTGACAGCAACGAATTTAGTGACGAACAGGAATTTAGTCAAGCCAAGGGAATTAGTACAGCCAGTGACATTCCTTTCAGCCTTGGCAATTTGAATTATCGCAATGGACTTACTGTTTTCGGTTCGGAACCTGAAGGTGATTTTCCTCTCAATGTCAGGCTATCTCTCACTAATCCTGTGCCTAGCGATCAGACATTCAATTTTTCATTTAACTTGACGGCTACAAAAAATACAACTGGCGATCCTGTTGAAGATGGAGATATTCTTCGCTTTTCTGGTTCTGGCATTTCTCAAGAGATAATTAAGTTCCCAGGTTCAACCGGAATTTCAGGATATAGACTTGAGTTAGTAGGATTTTCGGCGGATGGTGGCAAAACAACACTAGGGCTTTTTAACACCCCAGAACAACGTTTATCTGATGCTCTATTGATTGGTAAAATTAAACCCGTATCTATTCTCGAAGAAGCAGCGGAAGGAACGATTGAGGCAATAAAAGAGCTACCGGACAATATAAAAAATAAGATAGGAGAGACGGTTGATGATTTTAATACCAGACTTTCAAATTATAGTAAAGGCTTTTTAGATGGTCTGTACATTAAATTTACGGGTCTACCTAGCGGTCTTTCTCAGCAACGAGTTGCACAAAACTTAAAAGCGTCAGCCGAGCAAAATTCAACTTTTCAGATTACTGAAGCAGTAATGGATCAATATCCCGGAGGAATACTGGGAACTGAAAGTAACGATAACATAATCGGTTCACCTGCGACAGATGTAGTATTAGCTGCGGAGGGTGCTGACACTCTTGAAGGTGCTGGTGATGGCGATTATTTGCTGGGAGGAAAAGGTGACGATCGCATTTTAGGAGAAGATAGTAATGACATTCTCTCAGGCAATCAAGGTAATGATTTCGTCTCAGGTGGTGTTGCTGATGATTTAGTGAGGGGAGGAAAAGGCAACGATCAAATCTTTGGTGATGATGGAGAGGATATCTTAATCGGTGAAAGAGGAACTGATCGCCTTACTGGTGGAGGTGGAAGCGATATCTTTATCCTTAGAACAGATACAGGTATAGAAGAAACCAATCCTGCTAATGCTGATTGGTTACTTGACTTCAATGCAAGTGAAGGCGATCTAATTGGCATCAATGGAGGCGTACCAATTGACATTCTTACCTTCAGCCCTACTGATGTCAATCAAGATGGTATTGCTGACACCATTATTCAGTACACAGAAACCAACGAAATTATAGGTGTTTATACAAACATTTTTGGTGTCGTCATCAACACGCAGCCAGATGTTGTGAAAAATGCCTTATTTACTATTCCTCTAAACGATCCAATCACTCAGATAGGATGACGCTGTAGGAAAGTTACCCCATAGTTCGTCACATCAATATTAGCGATCGCCTTTTCCCCATCCACCTCTATTTGTGGTTAAAAAAGAGCGATCGCTCTTTCCCCAAAAAGCGCGATCGCCCTTCATCCCTCCGCTTCTATATGCAGTTGCTAAAAAGTGCGATCGCCCTTACGAAATAAGTGCGATCGCGCTTAAAATTAGAATAGAAAAACAACATGGTATGATTAATATAGAATTTGTCACAATCCATTATGTATGAGTGAAACTGTCTACATCGAAACCAGTATCTTAGGCTACCTCACCGCCAGAAACACCAAAAACTTGATTCTAGCTGCAAACATGGAGGTAACACGAGATTGGTGGGAATTTCGGCGAAGCAATTTCAATCTCTACATCTCACAAGTTGTTTTGGATGAAATAGCACAAGGGGATTCAGAGATTGCGGCTCAACGTTTGGAGATAGTTCGCGACTTTCCATTGCTTGAACTCAATCAAGCTGTACGAGACTTAGCAGGACAATTTCTCACACGCAGCAATCTTCCTCCCAAAGCTGCTGATGATGCAGTTCATATTGCAACAGCTACCGTTCACGATTTAGATTACCTGCTAACATGGAACTGTAAGCATATCGCTAACGCTCAAATTCAGAGAAAACTTGCAGAAATTAGTCTTGATTTCGGATACCAATTACCGCTAATTTGTACGCCTTACGAACTACTAGGAGGTTAATTCATGTGGCAAGATGAGATCGTGGAAGAAATCCACCGAATTCGTGAAGAACACGCCAAGTCGTTCAACTACGACTTGGATGCCATGTTTGCAGATTGGCAGAAGAAGCAGGCTGAAAGTGGAAGGGAAATAATCTCAAAATCACTCAAGCCACGCACTCAAACCACGTCGATCTGTGGTTAAAAAAGTGCGATCGCTCTTTCCCCAAAAAGTGCGATCGCCCTCTGAATAGTAGCATTGACCCTTGTTTCACCCTCGTGCTATAATCAACCAATAATCTTCGTAATTATCAATTGCTAAGATGACGCAAGCTGAAAAAATCTCTATTTCCTTACCAACATCGCTAGTAAAATTTATTGAAACCTACAAAATTACTAAAGGATGCCAATCACCCTCCCAAGTAATTGAAGTAGCTTTGGAGTTATTGCAGAATCAGGAACTAGAATCCGCTTATCGACAAGCATCTAGTGAAATTGACTCCGCTTGGGATATAACAATTGCCGATGGATTAACAGATGAAACGTGGTGAAATTTACTACGCAAATCTCAGCCCTGCGATTGGATCTGAGATGGATAAACGCCGTCCTGTGCTATTGGTAAGCAACGATGCAAATAACCGCGCCGCCGATACAGTTACAATTCTGCCAATCACCTCTAATGTGACTCGCGTTTACCCTTTTGAGGTTTTAATCAATCCAGAGGATAGCGGTTTACCCAAACCTTCCAAAGTACAAGCGCAGCAGGTGCGGACAATTTCTAAACAACGGATTGATGCGGATGTACTAGGAAACTTGAGTCAGGAAGTCATGCAATTGGTAGATGCGGCTCTCAAACTCCACTTAAAGTTAGATTAAATTCCCTCGCGATCGCTCTTTCCCCAAAAGCGCGTAGGCGTAGCCAGCCGCAGGCATCGCACCTCCTCCATCCGTGTCAATCAGCGTTTATCTGCCGTTAAAAAGCTATTAATTAGTAAACAAACTCGGCTCCACATAAAAAAAACTACCCAGAATCAAGGCCTGCTCTTTGCTGATATCTCGCTGGCCATTAACCAATTCATAAACTCCTGCTTCATCGCCAATAATTCCCACCAAATCCGCAGGTTTTAGCGCTCGCTGTTCCATCAAAAATAGTAACAATGAATGAGGTGTAACTGTAACTATAGGTGCATAGTATTCTTTCTCAAATCTTTCAATTAATACAATCAACAATTCATATAACTCATCAATTATTACCTTTGATGTTAAAAACTGTAAAATTTCCTACCGCTTCAGCTTTAGGAAAAACAGATTGCACCTCAACTAAATTTGACCATTTGGCTTTGGTAGCAATTTTAAACCAGTTATCTAAGACTTCCCGACAATCAGCATGACTTTCGCTATATTCACGCATCCGCCGATAGCTGATTATGTGCATCTGCTATATTTGGCAATTTTAACCAAATTTTATCTTAGCTAAACCAATTTATTTTGTCAAGCGCAAATAGCGATCGCCCTTTCCCTTTCTCATAAAAACTCAACACACCCAACCATTTCTTCAGGCCTATACACTTCATAAATCAAAACCAAAGCTTCAATGATTTAAGGAGATGGTGGACTTTTACGTTTTAACTCTTCGATCAAAGCATCTGCTTCAGAAGTGCGGCGGTCAATTTCTTCTCGATGATCGTAATAGTAAGTCATCGCCGCATGAACCGAGGCTGGTGATAAATTATAGTCCCTCGCAATTTCTTCTATAGACTCTCCCATCTTCAGATACATCTCAGCAATTTGTGCTACAGAAATTCGATGACCAGCGATGCGTGGCTTACCACCAAGTACCCCAGGTGTAATTTCAATATGTTCTGTGATGACTGATTGTTGAGACATAAAAGGTGAAATGCTTTTAATTGGTAATGTTTATAGTTCTTTAACTTTAGCACAAACAGATCGAGGGCGATCGCTTTAAACAAATTTCGAGCATGAACAAAAGCCTCCGACTAGCTTTATAAGCGGAGAAAACGTTCTAGCTCGCCCAAATCTTTTCTCCGATCGCATTTTCCTCCTACATAAGAGCCTCCTGTCTCCTGCTATATCTCACAGGGGCAAGGTATCCGTTTTACCATCCCACGTTGGTAGCAAATTATACAGCCGCCGATCGCGAGCGCCTGCATTTTATGGCGATCGTAGTTTGAAAACACGCCCTAGCCCCTAGCGATAAGTTACGATCGCAAAGTAGAAACTCCCGCCAACCAAAAATCCGATCGCACAGGTAAGCCGGAAGCAACACGCCCAAGTCTGAATAATTTAAACTAAAATCTACAATCGTCTAGATTGAGGATAGTTGGTGGTCATCAAAAACTTTCAACTTAAGCAAAGCGCCCCATAATCTAAAATCTAAAATCTAAAATCTAAAATTTTCATGTTGAACAAACTACTGGTCAGAAATCGCTGGAAATCCATAGTGCAGCCTTGGCAGGAAGTAGACCTATCACTATTCGCTGCCTGTATCGGTCTCACCGTGTTTGGGGGGATAATGATTCACAGCGTCGAATTAAACCAAGGGCGCATTGACTGGTGGCGGCACTGGGCCACTGGCGGCGTAGGTTTGGTACTGGCAATTTTAATCGCCCGCTGCCGTTATGAGATGCTGATTCAGTGGAAATGGATTATCTATGCCTTCATTAATTTTTCACTAATCGCAGTGCGCGCGATCGGTATTACAGCTTTGGGGGCGCAGAGGTGGATTAACATTGGTGGCTTTCACGTTCAACCCTCAGAATTTGCCAAAGTAGGGGTGATTATCACCTTAGCAGCCCTTCTGCAAGCGCGACCTTCCCCATCCCTTGGGGATATGTTAAAGATGCTAGCAGTAGTTTCTGTACCTTGGGCGTTGGTGTTGTCGGAACCTAATTTAGGAACTTCGCTGGTATTCGGTGCGATCGCAATGGGAATGCTTTATTGGGGTAATGTTAATCCCGGCTGGCTAATCTTGCTAATATCTCCAATTATCTCCGCCCTCCTCAACAACGTATTTTTACCCACTTGGTTATTCTGGGTAGTAGGCATGGGTTTGATCGCTTGGCGGACATTACCCTGGTCTTGGTTGACAGCCCCTACTGCTGTAGCGATCAATGTGATTTCTGGTCAGGTCGGACACTTCTATTGGAATCTCTTAAAAGACTATCAAAAAACTAGGCTGACGGGATTTTTAGACCCAGAGAAAGATCCTTTGGGTAGCGGATATCACCTCATCCAATCTCGTATTGCTATTGGTTCCGGGGGAGTTCACGGGCGGGGATTATTTCAGGGAACTCAAACTCAACTTAACTTTATCCCTGAACAACATACAGACTTCATTTTCTCAGCGATTGGTGAAGAACTCGGCTTTATTGGCTGTATTTTGGTCTTAGGACTTTTTTGGTTTATTTGCTTGCGTTTGGTGATTATCGCTCAAACTGCTAAAGATAACTTCGGTTCTTTGTTGGCGATTGGAATGCTAGCAATGTTGGTTTTTCAGGTGTTCGTAAATATTGGTATGAACATCGGTTTAGCTCCTGTTACCGGGATTCCGCTGCCTTTCCTCAGTTATGGAAATGCGGCATTACTGAGCAATTTTATTGCTCTGGGACTGGTGGAGTCTGTGGCTAATCATCGACAGAGGTTGAAGTTTTAATTGCTAATTGTTAACTGTTAACTGTTAATTGTTAACTGGTAATACCAAATCCGAGTTAAATATCCCCGTTATTTCTTAGTCCGCGCAGGCGGACTTCGTTTTTGTAGTAGCGATTTCAATCGCCGAAGCATAAAGAAATATCAAAATCAGATTTGGTATAATTGGGTAAAAATCTCCCCATCTTCCATCTTCCATCTTCCATCTTCCATCTTCCTTCTTCCTTCTTCCTTCTACTTACCTGGTTGTCCAGTTATGCCCCGTGTTTAGTTGAGAGTTCTCTAACCTTTCTTGATAAACTTGTTTGAGTTTAGGCATCGACTTTTCTAGAGAGCCGTTACCGAAACGCCGCAAAGACGGCCACACAGGAGCAACTTTGCTCGCGGCTATCTCAAATCTCCCCGCTTTGACATCCTGTAAAGCGCCTTTTTCGCGAATTAATTCTAAAGCCACGCGGTTTTGATTAGCGGGAGTGAAATCCCTGATACCAAGTTTTTTGGCAAAGCGATCCCATGTTGGGCTGAGAAATTGATATCGGCCCGCAGCGTCTGAACACAGCTTTTTTCCGTACCTACGGCTGCATTTGACTTGTCTGGGATGGTCGCGAAAACTAGAAAATTGAGCACCTGTATACTGAGTTCGGTAGCCATTGGGACTGTCTGTGCCTTCAGCTACAGCTATCGTGTGGAGAAAAGCTTTAGTGCGGGCTAGATAAAGGGGAGATACTGTTTTTCCTGATGAATTGACGCTCAAAACCTCTTCTTTGCGATCGGAGGGATGAACTGAGCTTAGCTGTTCTCCCTCTTTTTTGGTAAGAGGACTTGCTGTAAGAGCAACTTCACCGAAGAGTCGCACCGTCATCAAACCCAAGGTGAAAAATAAGCCAACGCACAAACTCCACGAACATCCGAAGCCAACAGGTGAGTCTAGAAATTTTACCAAATGCGATCGCATCTTCTGGCTATGAGTTGAACTCGCTTGCCAGGGAAATGTGGGCAACATCCCCATTTTTCTGCCGTAAGTGAGGAGGGACTTCACTGCTGATAGCTTCTGCTTGCAGCTTTGGGATGCAAGTTTCTGGTGTTTGAGGCAAATCGCGAAGGCTCTAATATCCCCCGGAGTGACTTGTGCCAAAGGTTTTCCTGCAAACAGTCGAAATTCGTTAGCCGCCAGCCAGCAAGAGCGCTGAAGAGCGGGAGCTTTTCGTTGCACCCACAGGTGAATTAATTCTATGTCAGAAACCTGATACCGTTGGCTTTTTAGATGTTGTGCGTACATCACAGCTCTCCTCACAAGCAATTAAAAATTAAACAATGGATGAACCCCTAAACGATGCAAGCATTTTACTGACTTGAGTCTGACTTGGATTCTTTAGGCATTTAGGCGGTAGGGGATCGTTTTTGGTTGAGCGATCGTAGTGGGACTTGGAGAGGGGATAGATACATAGGGGGAGAAAGGTAGAGGGGGGAAAATACCTCATCGTTAATCCTCATACTAAGCGGTCACTCCGTCAAGCTTTTGTCCTGATTAGATATCTACGTAGAAACCGGGTTTCTTAGAAAAATTGAAGACGATCAACTAGATAGCTATGAAGAAACCCGGTTTCTGACCTTGACGCGGGTTTCTTAGAAAAATTGAAGATTATCAGCTAGATAGCTATGAAGAAACCCACTTCCTGACCTCGACTTGCGTAAGTCCCGATCGAGTAACAAGGGGTTAACTGACCAGGTAAAGAATATTTAAACTACTTTGCCTACTGGGGAAATTTCCGATAGTGCCGAGCTTACTGTCGCCAAATTAAATTGAATAAATCAATTATAGTAAATTTATGGCTTCTACTACAACCTGTGCAATTTTTCATGTTATCAAATAACGAGAGCGCTGTCGAATGCCTAGATGTTACTTATCGCCTAAACCGACGCTGTTTGGTAGATAAACTTAATTTTAAAGTGCTAAAAGGAGAAATTTTAGTATTACTAGGACGCAGTGGCAGCGGTAAAACTACTACAATGAAACTGATTAACAATCTGCTGACACCAACCAGTGGGGAAGTGATTGTATTGGGAAAACTGACAACACAGTGGAACCCAATCCAACTACGGCGACGAATAGGTTATGTAATTCAAGAAATTGGCTTATTTCCGCATTTCACGGTTGAGCAAAATATTGGTTTAGTGCCAAAACTAGAAGGTTGGGAACGCGATCGCATTGGATCTCGCGTCCATCAACTGTTAGAATTAGTTGGGCTAGATTCTCAACTATTTGCCAAACGCTATCCCCATCAACTCTCCGGCGGACAAAGGCAGCGAGTCGGTGTCGCCAGAGCTCTTGCCGCCGATCCTCCTATATTATTAATGGATGAACCTTTTGGTGCTCTAGACCCCATTACTCGCCTAGAATTGCAGCGGGAATTTCGGCAATTACAACAGCAATTAGGCAAAACTGTGATTTTTGTCACCCATGATATTCAAGAAGCTTTTTTTCTAGCTTCTAGAATTGGCTTGATGCAAGATGGGCGTTTAGTAGAGTTAAACTCACCTGGTGAATTTCTAAATTCCCAAAACGCAGAAGCTCGCGCTTTTATTGAATGTTTGCAATTAGTTTCTAACACCTGATCGTGATTGTCAATTCCCAATCACCAATTACCAGTTACCAATTACCAATTACCAATTACCAATGAATGAATTCCTAAATCGCTATGGATCGGAAATGATTCAGCACACAATTGAGCACTTAATTTTAGTGTCAATTTCAATTTTTGTCGCTGTTTTAATTGGTATTCCTCTCGGTATCTTAGTCACGCGAAAACCTGAATTTAGCCAGCCAATTTTAGGTTTTGCCAATGTAATGCAGACTATCCCCAGTTTAGCATTATTTGGCTTGTTAATTCCTGTTCCTGTTGTGGGCGGAATAGGAGCAAGAACGGCAATTATTGCTCTAACTCTCTATTCATTAATGCCGATTATCCGCAATACTTATACTGGGATTATAGGTGTAGATCCAGCTATTCGCGAAGCTGGGCGGGGGATGGGAATGACAGATTGGCAACTTCTATTTCAGGTTGAAATTCCCTTAGCAATGAGTGTAATTTTAGCTGGGATTAGAGTGGCGACAGTATTTGCAATTGGCTTAGCCACTATTGCTGCTGCTATCGCCGCAGGAGGGTTAGGAGTATTTATTTTTCGGGGTGTGGCTACAGGGAATAATCAGTTACTTTTTGCGGGTGCAATTCCAGCAGCAATGATGGCATTAGCTGCCGATTTTGCTCTGGGTTGGGTCGAACTCTATCTAAATAAAACGCACACGAATAGCTAAATATTTAGGAATTTCAATTAATTAAAATCTCCTTTTATGACTATTATGACTATGAAAAACTTTCCGAACTTGCGATCGAATTACGAATTTCATTAGCCTTTTGAAGGTAATCTCTATCACTTAAAATTGGTAGAGAATTATCAATAGCAATTGGTTCGGCTAAATCAATCCACGAGCGACAGCCTCCGTATTCTTGGCGGTAGAGAATTTCCTGTGGTTCCGCTAACTGATAAGTTCGCAGTAATAAGATGTAAATAGGCTGATTAGATTTCCATTTTAGCCGATCGTTGACAAATTTCTGATTCCAAATATGATAAGGAAATAAAGCCGCGATCGCAGGTTCGTAAGCGAGTAAAAAAGCATCAGTTATGTTGGCCCAACTACCAATTCTAACCGTTTCAGGATGCCAACCTGATGCTACAACTTTCACCTGACTTGCATACTCAGGTTTTAGTAAATCCGGCTGTTGATGTTCAAAAGTAGGATATAGCAAAACCTGCTTGTGAATCAGATTAAAATGTCCCCCTTGTTCGCGGATACCGCCTTTCCTCAACAGCATAATTGTTTTGCCCTTTTCTAAGGCATTAATAGCAACATTCCATTCTTTCAAAGCGCTAACAGTTGATTCCATAGTATTTTTCCTACAATTTTAAAGTTAGTCGTAATCTGGTCATCTTAAAAATATTTGATAGCGATATTACCGCCAATAAGGGGAAAATATTATATTTTCATCTTAAAATTGTTGCATAATATGTAATGGTAAGGGTAGCAATCAAACTCAGGAGGTCAATATGGAAACCCGACAACTAGGCACATCTGGAATTGCCATCACCCCGATTATTATGGGGACTTGGCAAGCTGGTAAGCGGATGTGGGTAGGAATTGAGGATTCCGAGACAATTAAATCCATACGAGCAGCTTTTGAGGCTGGTATTACTACCATTGACACGGCTGAGGTTTACGGCGAAGGACATTCTGAGCAAATTGTAGCGCAAGCTTTGTCTGATGTACGCGATCGCGCTGTATATGCGACTAAAGTTTTTGCCAACCATTTGAAATATGACCAAGTAATAGAAGCGTGCGATCGCTCCCTCAAAAACCTCAATACTGATTATATCGACCTTTATCAAATCCATTGGCCATCGGGTAACTGGAATAGTGAAGTAGTTCCCATAGAAGAAACCATGAGCGCACTTAACAAATTGAAAGAACAAGGTAAAATTAGAGCGATCGGTGTTTCTAATTTTGACAGCGCTCAAATAGAAGAAGCTGCAAAATATGGACGTATTGATAGTTTACAGCCTCCTTATTCTCTATTCTGGCGATGGGTTGAAAAAGAAACAATGCCCTACTGTGTGGAAAATAATATCACCATAATTGCTTATTCTTCTCTAGCTCAGGGGATATTGACAGGTAAATTTGGGGCAGATCATAAATTTGAAGAAGGCGATCATCGAGCAAAAAGCAAGCTATTTAAGCCAGAAAATTATGCGCGGGTACAGTTAGCATTAAATCAACTGCGTCCCATTGCTGAAAGACATCAAGTAAGCTTGGGTAATTTGTCTTTAGCTTGGTTAATTGCTCAACCCCAAACTAATGCAATTGTCGGGGCTCGTCATGTTGAACAATCAGTAGAAAATGCCAAAGCTGCTGAGATTAAACTGAGTGTAGAAGAACTCAAAGAAATTGACAAAATTGGTCTAACTGTCACCGATTATTTAGATGAAAACCCCGTTATGTGGGAATTTTAATCGTAACGCCGCCCTCTAAGCGGTTTAAATACCGTCCAGAGGGCGGCGTTACAACGTAAAATATAATCAATAATTCCATGAGTTACTGTTTAAATCCTGATTGCCAGAAGCCACAAAATCCTACCAAAGTTAAACTTTGCCAAACTTGTCGATCGAAACTACTGTTAAAAGATCGATATCGCGCCCTAAAACCAATTGGACAAGGTGGTTTTGGCAGAACATTCTTAGCAATTGACGAAGACAAGCCATCTAAACCTCGCTGCGTAATCAAACAGTTTTTACCAATAGAAAACCACGTTAGAGGAAATAATTCCCAGAAAGCATCAGAACTATTTGAACAAGAATCAAAACGCCTTGATGAATTAGGAAAACATTCTCAAATTCCAGAACTCCTCGCCTATACTACTCAAAACAATCGCCAGTATTTAGTACAGGAATTTATCGACGGCTATAACTTAGCTCAAGTTATACAAATGCAAGGAACATTCAACGAGACTCAGATTCGCGACTTACTAAATAGTTTAGTACCTCTACTTCAGTTTATCCATAGCCATAATGTTATTCATCGAGATATTAAGCCAGAAAATATTATTTGTCGCCAAAATGGAGAATTAGTTTTAGTCGATTTTGGTGCAGCTAAATTTGCCACAGGTACAGCCTTATTGAAAACAGGAACAAGTATTGGCAGCCCCGAATATATTGCCCCCGAACAAGCAAGAGGTAAGACCGTTTTTGCTAGTGATTTATATAGTTTAGGAGTAACTTGTATTTATTTGTTAACTCAAGTTTCTCCGTTCGATCTTTTCGATCCTGGTGAAAATAGCTGGATTTGGCGACAATATTTAGTAAACAATGAAATCAACGACGAGCTAGGGCAAATTCTCGATAAAATGATTGAAAATGCTACTAATCGCCGTTATCAATCCGCCACTGAAGTATTAAAAGACTTAAATCCTCAAGCCGCATTCAAGTTAGAAACTCCACAAGTCATTATTAATTCGCAAGTAATTTACAAACAAATTACAGAAGATAAAATGATTGCTGAATCTCAGCCTAAAATACAGAATTGGAAATGCACTAACACCCTCATCGGTCATAAAAACTTAGTTTATTCTGTGGCTTTTAGCCCTGATGAAGATATTATCGCTAGTGGTAGCGATGACAAGACAATCAAACTTTGGCAATTAAAAGATGGGCAGGAAATCTGCACTCTTCATGGACACAATAACTCAGTTTACTGTGTGGCTTTTAGTCCTGATGGAAAAAATATTGCTAGTAGCAGCCACGATAAAACGATTAGACTTTGGCAAGTTAATAATGGTCAAGAAATTCGCAGATTTCTAGGTCATACTAATGCAGTTTACTCTGTAGCTTTTAGCCTTGATGGAGAGTTAATTGCAAGTAGTAGTTGGGATAGAAGTGTCAAGATTTGGCGGGTGAAAGACGGTCAAGAAATTCGCACTTTAATGGGTCATACTAATTTAGTTTACTCTGTGGCTTTTAGTCCCGATGGACAACTTATTGCTAGTAGCAGTTGGGATAAAACTATTAAAGTTTGGCAAGTAAAAGACGGGAAGCTGATTAGCACTATTACCATTCATAAAGATTGCGTGCGCTGCGTGGCTTTTAGTCCCAATGGCGAGTTTTTTGCTAGTGGTAGCCACGATAATACTATTAAGCTTTGGTGGGTAAAAGATTGGCAAGAAGTTTTGACAATTGGTGGGCATTCCTGGTATATTGATTCTATTGCTTTTAACCCCGATGGAGAATTTTTAGCGAGTAGTAGTAATCAAGTTATCAAGATTTGGCGGGTAAAAGATGGTCAAGAAGTTTGTAATTTAACTGGCCATGCTAATTCAGTTTATTCTGTAGCTTTTAGTCCTGATGGGGAATATCTAGCCAGTGGGAGTAGTGATAAGACGATTAAGCTTTGGCAGTGCGATTGATAGGATGGTAGAAGTAATTTAATTGTCTTTCTCTAATTTTTGCCGTAACTCTCGAATTACAGCACTTGTACTGCGATCGCGCAACATTTGCCAGCATTCCGCCACAATTTCTGATACATTAAAATTTTGGAAATAACGGCTGGTTAAACTTTCGCTGTATCGGTCATCTTGCAAGGAGTAAATTATTAACCTATTCTTTTTAAATAGCCACACTTCCGGGATTTGATAAGGCAAATAATCATCTACATCGGTATAGCTACTTACATCGACTTCGATTACCAAATCCGGCGGCGGTTCAACACCCCAACCAATTCTATCTTTGCCAACTATTGCCGCGCAATTATCAATATAAAAACAATAGTCTGGTTCAATCCCTCTTACCTCCGGCAAATCTATCGTAATTGGGGTAAATGCTTCATAATCTACCCCTAAGTAATCTAGTAAAACCTTGACGACATCAGCAATAATATTTGCTTGTTTTCCATGTATGGGTAAAGGGGACATTAATAAAATTTCTCCTGGTCGATATTTAATGCGTGGAATTTGACGATCTCCCAATTGTTGTACGAGTGTTTGGTAAAATTGCCAGTTTCCCGGCAATTTTATAACTGTTCCGGGGGGCAAGTGTATTTTTTCTGGTGTGACAACTGCAAACATAAAATTTATACCTCCTAACTGATTATATGCCTTCAATTTCATTTTTGAAACTTTATTCTATACAGCTTCATATTAAATTGGTATCAGGTTTAACAGGTAAAGCAATTATAAACTCTGTCCCTGTTCCCACTTCCGACCAAAAATTAATTGTACCCCCATGTTTATCTACTATAATATTGCGACTAATTGCCAAACCCAACCCAGTTCCCACGCCTCTAGGTTTGGTCGTGAAAAAAGTTTGAAACATTTTCTCTTGAGTAACTGCTGCAATACCTGTACCATTATCCGCAATCTTCACCAGTACAAAATCTAGATCCATAGATTCTGTAGTGATAGTAATTGTAGGCAAAAAGCTATTTTTCTGGAGATTTTCTTGTGAATTTTGGATTTTATTGACATTTTCACCTAAGTTATATTCCCCTCTTTCTTCGGCTTCTTCTAAAGCATCAAGAGCGTTACTTAGGAGATTCATAAATACCTGATAAAGTAAACCCATGTACCCTTCAATATTAGGAATATCGCCATAATTCCGAATAACTTTAATCCCTTTTTTAACCCGGTTGTTAAGAATGAGCAGTGTACTTTCAATACAAGCATGAATATCAACAGGGTGAGGCATCGCCTGATCTAGGCGAGAAAAGTCCTTGAGACTTAAGATAATAGCCGTTGCTCGTTCTGTACCTACTTTCATCGACTGTAAGATTTTGGGCAAATCTTCTTTCAAAAAATCGATATCAATTCTTTCAGCCTGCTCTGTGAGTGCTTGAGATGGTTTAGGAATTTCTGCTTCGTAGGTTGCTAGCAGTGAGAAAAGGTCATCAATATAATCTTTAGCCGGATCTATATTACCATAGATAAAGTTAATAGGATTATTAACTTCGTGAGCCACACCCGCCAACATTCGCCCCAAACTCGCCATTTTTTCGCTCTGAAGCAATTGGGATTCTTTTTCAGCTTGTAATTCTGCTAAAAGATGTTTTACCTTAAGAATTAATTGATTAAGCGAAATTGTCAAAACTCCCAATTCATCTTCTGACGTAACAGGTGCTTGCAAGTCGAAATTAGACTCTTCAGTTACCCTTTGAGCAATTTTAGTTACTGCTTTCAGGGGACGTGCGATCGCGTAGCTAGTGTAGTTAGCTAACAGCACTGCCATCAGAACTGATAGTATCATACTGTAAGTAAGTATCTGCGATCGCAGCATTTCTGCCTCAACTGAAGCCGCCTGTACTACATCTTCTTGTTTGTCAGCAACCTCAATAAGTGCTGCTAAATCATCGGCCAGATTATCTAGCTCAAATCCGATTTTATCCTTAGTGAAATCCGATAGCAATTTCTCAGCTTTAGCTACCCCAGCCTTGCTCTTTTTCAAAACTGCAATTTGCTCGAGAATTATCTCTAGTTTTTGGATATAAACTTCTAGCGATTGCTCGTAAGTTTGCATAAAAGGCTTGACTCCTTCTACCTGTGCTATATCTACCTCAGATTGAAGTTCAGATAACAGATTTTTCAAGGTGTCAGTATATTGTTTTAGCTGCTTATATTTTTGAGCTAACAATTCTGGCTGCTGTAGCCAATAAACAAGGCGCTGCTGGTAAATTTGCGTCCGCAGCAAAGCTGTTTGTAAATCTCCTAAGCGGCGACTTTCCAAATCGATATCTACTTCCTGTGCCGCTTTATGATAATAATAATTGCTTAATGTCAGCCCCGTTATTATTCCTCCAACAGCAACGCCAATAGCAACTGTATAGCCGCCACGAATCTTGCTGCGGATACTGAGGTTGCTAAACCTCTGTGCAAGCTTTTCTAAGAGACTACCTGAAACGCCTAGATGACGGCACGAAGTCGGCTGAGGCTCTATTAAAGTAGGAACAGCATTTGGGAAAGATTTTTTGGGATTTTCAGGCTTCATAGGAGCAAAGCTGCGATCTATTTAGCTTCAGAATTAGCTTTTGAAGGGACATTGAGCTTGGTTAGTGTAGAGAAATAGGGAATTATACCTGAGTCTGGTAAAAGGCGCTTGCACCCCGATAGACCGAGAGTTCAGTTTTGTGGCTGGAGGAGTTATCTACGGACTTTCACCGTAATTCACTCTTCAACGAATCGCACTTAGAATTACTGTGTATCTGTCAGCCTATCTCCACTCTTACAGCAAGGTATTCGCTTCTGATACCATCCCTCCTTTAATCACTATTCATTTAGTATAGTTCAAATTTCTTTTGCTGTAACCATATCTAGGGCAGATATTGCCCGTCTTTGACAGATCCCCACCAATCCCACCGAATATTATCAGAAAAACGGTGACTTTAGCGCGACATTTGGTCGCGTTAGAGATATTTTTGCGTAAGTCATGTCACCCTTATAAAAAAGGAGCAGGTGTAACCAACAGAGTAATATTATCAATACCAATAACGTAAACAATATCACCTGTTTCTAAGGTAATTTCTTGGTCGCACCGAGCAGGCCACCAGCTACTTTGGAAATAGACTCGACCTGTTCGGCGAGCATAAATCGGTTCATCAACAATCGCTTCTTCATTGAAATCGTGGTTAACTACCTTTTGGCAGGAGAAGGATGTGCCAGTGGTTTTGATACGGAAAAGGTTGGCTAGGTTAAACATTAGTGGATGACTCCTGAGCAGTTCTATAAAGCTATCTGGGGTGAGGGGCTGTTTTTATGCAGATTGAGGAGTGCGATGCCTACGGCTGGCTACATCTACACATTTCTTAACGCACTACATTAGAATTTTGTAAGTTCGGGATTGTCAGAACCTATACGCTGAGTATCAGAAATATTGTTCAAGAGTAGGGTTCATCTTTCTAATGTCTATTGCGTACAGCAAGTTTTACCGTCTGGGCTATCACATACCTTACAACTAGCGTATTTGTTATGTTCCCGATCAATTTTCGTTAAAGATACTGGCATCCTGAAGGTAGATTTAATCGCCGCGATTAGCATCAACAGCAATACAATTGAAATAGCAAGTTTCATGCTCGTTTCCCCGATAAATTCAGTAATAGAAAAGCCAGTTAGCGCTAACTTTTTTCTTGATACTGTATATTTTTTCAGGTAATTATCAAGCGATAAAGTTGAAATAATAGGTAATATTTCCAACTTGAAACATCTAGTATTCCTAAAATAAACAGGAAAAAGTCAGGTTTAGTTAGGTGGCTTGCCAAAAAAGTAGGGAAAAGTCAGGATTGCTCTCAAGCTCTAGTCTGAGATTAACCATTGATATATGATATGTAAGTAGTGAAACTGGGAAAGACGATGAATTCAGAATCACAATTCACCTGGGATGAAGCGCTAAAAGTTGCCGATGCAGCCGTATATGAAAAAACTGGCAACCACCTTAGTGATATCGAGGTCAAAGTGCTGCGGGGTGCTTGGGATAGTGACAGTTACGAGCAAATCGCCGAAAAATTTGGTTATTCTGTAAACTACATCAGAGCTGATGTGGGTAGTAAATTATGGGAAAAACTTTCTAATGCGTTAGCAGAAGAGGTAACAAAAAAGAAATTTCAAGAAGCCTTAAAGAGAGAATCAGAACGGCGAAAGCACGCACCTAACTCACCACTTCCATTAGAAGAACCCCTAGAATATCCAGATGGTCAAGTACCTCTAAACTCAAGATTTTATGTTGAGCGTCAACCCATCGAATATGACTGCTATAAAGAGGTTTTAAAAGCCGGTTCCCTAATTCGGATTAAAGCCCCGAATCAAATGGGGAAAACATCTTTAATGGTAAGAATTTTAGCTCATGCTGAGAGATATAGCTATCGAACTGTGCGATTAAATTTACAACAAGCAGAAGCTACTGTTTTTACTAACTTAGATAAACTTTTGCGGTGGCTTTGTGCCAATATTAGTCGGCAATTAGGGCTACAACCAATGCTAGATGATTATTGGGATGAAGAAATTGGGAGTAAAATTAGCTGCACTACATATTTCCAAGCTCATTTGTTACAAAAAATAGATAGTCCCTTAGTTGTAGCTTTCGATGAAGTCGATCGAGTTTTTCATTATCCCGATATTGCCGGGGATTTTTTGCCACTATTGCGAGAGTTTCACGAAGAAGCTAATAATCTGGAAATATGGCGGCGGTTACGATTAGTAGTAACGCACTCGACAGAAGTTTATATCCCATTAAATATCAATCGTTCACCTTTTAATGTCGGGCTACCTATTAAGTTACCAGAATTTACAGAAAAGCAAGTAGAGGATTTAGCAAAAATTCACAAACTTGAGTTAAAAAGCGAGGAAATTAAACAATTAATGGCGATAGTTGGCGGACATCCTTTTTTAGTAAGACTAGCTTTTTATCACCTGCAACGTCAGGATCTAACTTTAGAAAAGTTGCTGTCTGAAGCTGCTACCCAAGCAGGAATTTATAGCGATCATTTGCGACGACACTTAGGATATTTTCAAAAGCAGCCGGAATTGATAGCGGCGATGAAAAGAGTTGTAGAATCAGACAAAAGTGTACAGTTAGAGTCAAGGCAAGCCTATAAATTAGAGAGTATGGGGCTAGTGAAATTGAAGGGAGATGAGGTGATGTCAAGTTGTGAATTGTATCGTCGATATTTTTGCGATCGCTTGTAATACTAAAGCTATTTTACTCGGCGATTGAAATCGCTTCTACACAAACGAAGTCCGCCTACGCGGACTAAGAAATAAGAGGCATATTTAAGCCAAGTTTGGTATAAAGATGTAAGGAAATAATTATGAATACAGCACAAAAAGTAGAATATGAATATAAAGTTGGTGGGAGTTTGCCACCGGATGCTCCCAGTTATGTAACTCGCCGTGCTGATTTTGAATTATTAGAAGCATTGAAAGCTGGTGAATTTTGCTATGTTTTGAACTCGCGACAAATGGGTAAATCTTCTCTACGAGTTAGAACTATGCAACGCCTGAAAACCGAAAAATTTGCCTGTGCAGCCCTCGATATGACGAAAATTGGCAGCAAAGAAGTTACAGCAAATCAGTGGTATAAAGGGATTATTTCTGAGTTGATCCGAGGGTTAGATTTATTAGGCAAAGTCAATTTAAAAACTTGGAGAAGCGAACAAGAGGGGCTATCGCCAGTTCAGCAATTGAGTCGGTTTATTGAAGATGTGCTACTTGTCAAAGTTCCCGGCGAAAGAGTTATTATATTTGTGGATGAAATTGATAGCGTTCTCAGTTTAAATTTTTGTCTTGATGATTTTTTTGCCTTGATTCGATGGTGTTATAATCAACGGGTAGATAATCCTGAATACCATCGCCTTGCATTTTGTTTATTAGGAGTAGCAACGCCATCAGATTTAATTGCTGATAAGAGACGCACGCCGTTTAATATTGGTCGAGCAATTGAGGTGACAGGGTTTAAGTTAGAGGAAGCTAAATTATCATTAACTCAGGGGTTAGCGGCTAAAGTAGATTATCCTGAAATGATTTTAGAAGAGTTATTAGATTGGACGGGAGGGCAACCTTTTCTTACTCAAAAGTTGTGTAAACTGGTTGTGGATAAGGCAGAAAGTAGAATGCCGAATATTGAGAGTTTAGTTACACAATATATTATTGACAATTGGGAATCGCAGGATGAACCGGAGCATTTGAGGACAATACGCGATCGCATCCTGAATAGTAAAGAACTCACCAGTAGGTTATTGGGATTGTATCAGCAAATTTTGCAGCGGGGAGGAATAGAAGCTAGTTATTGTGCTGAACAAATGGAGTTGCAGTTATCGGGATTAGTGGTTAAACATCAGGGTAAGTTAAGGGTTTATAATTTAATTTATCAATCTGTTTTTAATGCGAGTTGGGTAGAGAAGGCATTAGCTAATTTACGTCCCTATAGTGAGGCAATCTCGGCTTGGTTGGCTTCTAGTTGTCAGGATGAATCGCGGTTGTTGCGAGGGGAGGCTTTACAGGATGCACTTGTCTGGGGAACTGGTAAAAGTTTGAGCGATCATGATTATCAGTTTTTAGCTGCTAGTCAGGCCTTGGATAAGCGAGAAATTCAAATTGCTTTAGATTTAAAAGAAGAAGAAAGTCGCATACTAGCTAAAGCTAATGAGGAAGCAAATAGAAAAATTAAAAGAGCCAATATCAGCATAGGATTTGGGTCGGCTGTACTATTAATTATGTTAATTGTTGCCGCTATCGCAGCTACACAGACGTGGCAACAAATCAAGAAAGCTGAGCAAGCTGAGCAAAAAATGGCTGATGTTAACCAAAAGGCAGTTGAGGCGCAGAAACAAGTCAAAATGGCAGAAAAAACTAGAAGTTTTGCTGAGGATCAATTAAAAGAAGCAGAGGCACAGTCAAAATTAACTCAGCAGGAAATGCAAAAAGCTAATCAGGAGCTAGCTGCTGCCAAAACTGAACTAGAAAAAGTTAGAGAAGATGCAGAACGTAAGCGTCAGGAAGCGATGCAAAGAGTGAGCATTGCGGAGGGAAAAAAAGTTAATCTTCAACAAGAAGCTGTCAAAGCACAGCAGCTCAGTCAGGAAGCAGCTCAAAGTCAGAAAATAGCAGAAGAACAAGCAATTGCAGCGCAACAACAGGCAGCTAAGGCAGAGCAAAAAACTCAGGAGGCAACTCAGAAACAGAAAGAATACGAGCAAAAAATAGCAAAATTCAGCAAAGAAGCTACTCTTGCCAAGACAGAATTACAAAAGCTAAGTATAGAATTAAATTCGGGTCAGATTGAACTAAATGCTAGAGAATTTACGGTTTTAATTGGTACAGAAGATGGTCGTGGGTCAGGGGTGATTATTGGCCGCCAAGATGACACTTATCTTGTACTCACAGCCTACGATGTAATTTTTCAACCTGGGGGATTTGAAATTCAGGCACCTGATGGAGAACGCTATCCTATTTACTCTGGTCATGTGCTAAAAGAGGTTAACTTAGCAGTATTAGCATTTACCAGCAATCAAGAATATCGAGTTGCTGAATTAGGCAATTCTGACGAATTGAAGGAAGGTACAAGGATTTATTATGCAGGCTATTCTAGCCCAGGATTAATAGTTCCAGAAAGCCTTTATTATTTTCTTAGCGCTCGTATTACTGAGCGTTTGCCAATGCAGACAAACGGTTATGAACTAGCATTTAATGGGGTTGGGATACCAGGAATGTCTGGCGGTCCGATAATCGATACTAAGGGTAGGGTTGTAGGAATTTCTGGGAAAGCTAATATAAATCAAAATACCAAGCAAATGGTAGGAATTTACGGCGTTCCGATTAAAACATTTGAGAAATTACAAGCACAACAGCTATCTACTGCAACACCTGTAACATTACTTCCAGTTCCTTTATCTGATCAACCATCAAATATCAGCAATAGGATATTCTTATGCGGGATGAGTCAGGGAAACCCAGCAACCCTTGTTCGTACTGTGAGAGGGCCGATGACAGTTATTATCTGGACTAATGAGGAATATACTGCATCGGGCTGGACTCCTGAGCGTCGCTGCAAGGAAATTTCTGCTAGATTTGAAAGACTTAATAGATCTGGTCAATTAAAATATCTTAAAGCCGGGACGGTTAGTGGTCAATCTGTTATATGCGGTACAGATTCCAGGGAGAGTTTATGCTCGTCAAATAATGTGTTAGTAGCTCTCCCTTCTGGTACTGATGCTAACTTAGCTCTTAATCATCTATTAAATATAAGAGTTGGAGCTTCTTCAAGACCACTATATTTATGAAGCGATGGTAGCTACTGTCCTGATAAAAGGAAGAGTGCTAGTCATCAGTGAAATTGAAAGCGCGATCGCACTCTATAAATTAATGAAGATTGAACTTCGCCACCCTTATAAACCTAAAATTGCACACACAGCCTTAGCCACCTCCTGCATATAGATATCATCCAAATTGCCAAGCACCCTAATTAGCCTCGATTTATCACTAACTCTAATCTGTTCACAAAGCAGTACCGAATCCTGACTTAATCCCCCTATACCTGCGGGAACAAACACATGAGAAGATAATAAAACACGCCTAATTTTTGTCGTAAACGGAGCAATAATCGTGTGCAGACTGACGGCATTAGCCCGATCTATTTGTAGAATTAAAACCGGCCGAATGCCTGATTGTTCCGTCCCTACTACTGGATTAAGATCGCATAAAACCACATCTCCTCGATTAATCTCTACCATTGGATCTCACCTCTGGCCAAACGTTCTTCATAAGCTTCTAAATTCTGCAAATAATCAGAAAAATTTAATTCAGCCAGATCTCTCCCTTCAGTAAATTGACTCCACAAATTAACCTCATACCTATCATCTTTCATCAAAAAATCTACAAAATCATTTACTTGTTGAACAAGTGTTTCTGGCAGTTGATGAATTTTCGCAATAGTTTCGTCTCGAACACTCATTTTTCATTCCTTCTTAAATACTACCAATATTATACCCAATGCTCAGGCGATCGCACCTCCCCAAAAAAGCACAATCGCCCTCTCAACCCCAACCCAAAAAACTATGATTCCTTTAGCTTCTTAATGCGATCGCGAATATTCTCCTCCATTTCTTTCAGCAACTCTGGAGTATCGGGAAACGGATACCTTACAGCATCTTTATTATCCGCCTTCAAACGGTCAACAAGTGTATAGAAAGCATCATCATCATCCCTGTGAGCGAGGAAATAAGCTCGTAACTCAGCCTTGCTCATCGTCTCAAAATCAGGTTTCATATTAAATACTCCCATGTGCCATCACGGTAAACTTGGATTTGCAGTTCTTCCCCTGCAAAAATAAAAATCGTGCCATCGCGCTCATCAAAACGCAATATTTCGACTGAGTGGTAAAAATTAGTCAAAGATTGACATAAGCTGATGCAAATTAACCCTTGCGCTGCTGTTGGAAGAATAGTTCCTCCTTTAAAATAATTATTTGAGTGTAATTATATACTACTGACATTAGATTAGCACAACTTAGCCAAGCGCGATCGCCTCATACCAAATTTGGCTTTATTCCCTCTTTTTATTTTAGTCCGCGTAGGCGGACTTTGTTTGTATAGCTGCGATTTCTAATCGCCCGGAAATTCGATTTTTTAAACCAAATTTGATATCATTTACCAAGCGCGATCGCCTACAATTTAACAAACACCAAACAAAAAAACACAATGTTTAGACTCTCCCAAGGCCAACTCAACCTACTCACAACCTGCCCCCGCAAATTTCAACACACCTACCTCGAACAACTAGCAACCCCCTATACCCCAGAACAACAAGAAAAACTCGCCTGGGGTAGCAAATTTCACCTGTTAATGCAGCAGCGAGAAATCGGATTACCAATCGAAGCCTTGATTGAAGAAGACGCAGAAATGCACAATTGCCTCACTGCCTTTATAAATGCCACACCCGAACTTTTTCCCCCCCCAGAAAATAGTAACCTCACTTTCCGCCAAGCTGAACATCCTCGTACCCTCATCTTCCAAGACTATTTAATTACCGTAATTTATGACCTCTTCATAGCCGAAGCAACACAAGCTCAAATCTTTGACTGGAAAACCTACCCCCGTCCTCAAAACCATAAATTATTAGCACAAAACTGGCAAACTCGTCTTTATTTATATGTTTTAGCAGAAACGAGCAACTATTTACCTGAACAAATTTCTATGACCTATTGGTTCGTACAATTAGAAGGTGAAAATAAACCGCAAAGCCTCAAATTTACTTACAACAATATACAGCATGAACAAACTAGAAATGATTTAACTAGCATCTTAAACCAACTAACAAAATGGTTGAAATTATATCATGAAGAAGGCGAACCCTTTCCCCAAGTAGAAATTACATCTAACAATTGCGATTTTTGTCAGTTTATCACTCGCTGCGATCGCAGTCCCGAAACTGAAGAAAATACCTTAAGCAACATTACGGTAACTGCACCCCCAGATTGGCTACCGAATCTAGGTATGATTGAAGAAATATCTATTTAAACCATAAAAAAAGTCCCCCTTAGAGGACTTTAACTATTATGAGTCAGCGATTTGAACCCTGGATACTAATTAAACATCAGACTTCTATTGCTGTGAACCATCTGCACCAGAATTACTACCAGGTGTAGCCGTATTACTAGGATTAGAATCAGTGCCGCTTTCTGTATTACTTCCACTGCCTGTCCCTACTCCAGAACCGCTATCATTTTGATTGGAGGATGGAGCAGTTGAACTCTGAGGTGCTGGAATTGGCGAGGCTGAAGCTGGCTCCCTCTGGGGACTTGGAACCGTAATATTGATATTATTTGATGGCGAAGATGGAGCTGGTGCTGCTTGCGGAGCGGGTGGATCTTGACGCTGGGAATTGGGAACAGTAATATTAATATTAGGCGCTGGTTGTTGAGAAGCTGGACTTGGTTGAGGAGCAGGCGTAGCTCTTTGAACTGGAGACGGTTGAGGAGCTGGAACAATCTTTTCAATGATTGTCTTTTCTCTCTCAATAGTCCTAGTCGGAGCAGGTGGTGTTGAAGGCTGATTTGCTCTCGGTACAGGTACAATCAAAGGAGCAGGAATAGGAGCTTCATCACGTCTATTCAAGTAATATACAGTTCCGAGAACCAAGCCGACTAAAGAAGCCAGAATAATTCCTAACAGCAACCCGCGAGCAGCATTATCATTATCTCTAACTTTTTGAACTTCTCTTTTGCGGTGACTTTCTGCAACTTCGCCCTCTACATAACCTTTATGGTGAGCTGCTGTTGTACTGGGAACTGTTGAAGTAGTTCGCGTTGTACTGACGTGACCATTAGTTCCATCGGTGTGAACCTCTTGATGAATTTCACGGCTAAAGCTATTTTCTTCGTTAGGTTTCATAATTATCCTCGTCACAACTATTCAAAAAATATTTCTTTGTAGGAGATGTCCTTATTTGAAAACTTGAGTTAAAAGTTTCCTTGTTAGGACATTTGAAGAACCTTGGTTTTTTTCTTCATTTGTATTCACTCTAACTGATCGGCGCATAAGCAGACTGTACCCTTAGAGTGATCCTTTGAGTACCACCAAAGGAATAGAATTAGCTTGCTAGCAAAAAAAACTACATAAAATAAGATTAAATAGAAATGTAGGAATCATTTAGTCCTTGGATATTCCTAAATGCCGGAACAACCTCAAAATTGGCAAATTCAGCCCCCAATTCACCCGCCAACTTGGTTAATTGAAGCCGTCAAAAGTCACGCCCCTGAATTGCCAGGGCATTATGCGGCCTCACTATTAATGTCAAGGGGAATTCAAAACCCCGAACAAATAGCTGGTTTTTTGAACCCCAATCTTTATCAACCAGCAAGTCCTTTTGAATTTGGGCAAGAAATGAATCTTGCCGTAGAGCGAGTTCTGCAAGCACGTAATAATGCAGAAAATATTGCTATTTGGGGAGATTTTGACGCAGATGGTATTACCTCAACTTCTGTTCTTTGGGATGGTTTAGGGCAGTTTTTCTCTCAAAATGAACAACTTACTTACTATATTCCCAATCGTCTCACTGAATCTCATGGCCTCAATAACCCTGGAATTGATGCGTTAGCCAAATCAGGAATTACTTTAATTATCACCTGCGACACGGGCAGCACAAATTTAGCAGAAATTGACTATGCTCGCAGTTTAGGAATAGATATTATTGTCACAGATCATCATACGCTACCAGAAGAACGCCCTCAAGTAGTAGCTATCATCAATCCCCGCTATTTACCCTCGACCCACCAACTTTTTCACCTCTCTGGTGTAGCAGTTGCTTACAAGCTAATTGAAGCACTTTATCAAAGTTTGCCCAATGTTCCTCAACGCCCTTTAGAAGACCTATTAGTTTTAGTAGCTATTGGTTTAATTGCTGATTTAGTGCAACTCACAGGTGACTGCCGTTACTTAGCACAAAAGGGGATAGAATGTCTAGGGAAACAAATCACAAATTCTACTCGACCAGGGATTACTAAACTATTAGAATTGTGCAAAAGAAGTGGCGATCGCCCTACAGATATTTCTTTCGGACTCGGCCCTAGAATTAACGCAGTTAGCCGCATTCAAGGTGATGCTAGTTTTTGCGTGGAATTGTTGACTAGCCAGGATAGAAAACGCTGCGACCAACTAGCACTTTCAACTGAATTAGCTAATACTCGCCGCAAATCTATACAGAAAGATGTTGCTAAAGATGTCAATGAAAAATTAGCTAAACTTGATTTGTCAACTACCAGTGTAATTGTTTTAGCGGACTCCCAATGGCCTGTCGGTGTCTTAGGATTAGTAGCAGGTCAAGTCGCGCAAGAATACGGTCGCCCTACCATTTTACTCAGTACAGAAGGAGCGGGGGAGATGGGGAGCGGGGGAGCGGGGGAGCAGGGGAGATGGGGAGCGGGGGAGATGGGGAGCGGGGGAGATGGGGAACAATTACCAATTACCAATTACCAATTACCAATTACCAATTACCAATTACCAATTACCAATTACCCAATTTTAGCCAGAGGTTCTGCCCGTTCAGTTAGCCAAATTGACCTTTACCAATTGGTGAAAAGTCAAGCTCATTTATTACACCGTTTCGGCGGTCATCCCTTTGCTGCTGGATTAAGTTTGCCCGTTGAAAATATTTCTTTATTTACAGATGCAATTAATCAACAATTGCGAGGGCAAATGGTTAATGGTTTACCTTCCCCAACTATCCAAGCTGACCTGATTGTTACAGTCTCTGAATTGGGGCGAGAGTTATTTCAAGAACTTAAACTCCTCGAACCTTGCGGCATGGGGAATCCTGCGCCTAAATTGTTGATTCAAAACTGTTGGTTTGAAAATACATGGCACTGCAACCAGAAGGATTTAAGAGGTAATAAAGTACAATATATCAAAACCGATTTTGAAATTAGAGACGAATCTAGCGATCGCGCATTTCCTGGGATTTGGTGGGGACACTACAAAGATGAAATTCCCACAGGGCCCTGCGATGCTATAGTCGAGCTTGACTTCAATACTTATAAAAAACGCTATGAAGTGCGGCTGATTGCTTTGCGACCAAATGGCGAAAATGCGCCCGTAAACATTCCTGCCCAAATTGATTGGATATTAGACTGGCGCAATAGCCAAAACCAAGACGAGTCAGCGATCGCCCTCTCTCCTTCACCCCTGATAATTGCAGAATGTCCCACTAGCTGGGGCGAATTACAAGCATGGTTTAGGCGGGGACTCCACTCACAACAGAAACTGGCGATCGCCTACAGTCTCCCACCATCCCCGCCCCCTATCCAAATCTGGCAACAGCTAGTGGGAATTGCCAAATACCTCAGTCGTACCAACCAAATAGTTACCCGCAGACAACTAAGACAGAAATTAGGCATCAGCGACGTATCCCTACAACTGGGATTCAAAACTTTAACCCATCTCGGTTTCCAAGTCACTTACCGCGATCGCGCCTTTCACATCACCAGACATCCCCTAGAAAAACCATCAGTAACTTTATCTCACCCAACCCATTCTCACCAAGTCTCAATGTCCCATTCTGAAGCGCTTTCCCACTCCATAGAACGATTCTTAGCTGTAGTTTCAGAAGAACAATTTCGCCGCCGCTATTTCTGCGAAGTTTCCTTTGCTACCATTCAGGCTATGGCCCAAGAAACCCTTTTAAATGACCTCGATTCCTCAGCTACTCCTTTCTAAGAGGGGCTAGGGGCTATCTATAGAGCGATCGCTTTCTTAAGTTTAAAGGAGCGATCGCCCCGTTAGCTTACTGAGAATTCACCTAACCATTGAGTTTTTTGTTCAACAATTGATTAGTAAGCTTGGGATCGGCACGTCCCTCAGTTTGTTTCATTACCTGGCCGACAAAAAAGCCCAACAGCTTAGTTTTGCCACTGCGGTACTGTTCTAGTTCCTTGGGATTCTCAGCGATGACGCGATCGATCGCAGCTTCTAGAGTTGCAGCATCGGAGATTTGGGTAACGCCCGCCGCTTCGATCGCTTGCTTCGGAGAACCACCCTCAGATAATAACTTGGGTAACAAATCCTTAGCGATTTTGCCGCTGATCGTGCCAGCATCAATTAAAGAAATCAGTTCCGCTAAACCGTCGGGTTTAAAAGGTAGCTGGGTAATATTGAGCTTTTCATTTTTCAGGTAGGCGGTGATGTCACCCATTACCCAGTTAGCGACTTGCTTAGGATTACCACCTGCTGCGATCGCGGCTTCAAAATACTCAGCCACTGCTCTATCGTCCGTCAATACGCGGGCATCATAGGCAGAAAGACCGATTTTATTTTCGTAGCGATCGCGTTTAGAAGCTGGTAATTCTGGAAGTTCCGCTTCCCAGTGCCCTAACTGTTCCGGCGATACCTCAATCGGGGGGATGTCAGGTTCTGGGAAGTAGCGGTAATCGCTAGAACCTTCTTTGAGCCGCATACTCACAGTACACTGCTTGCCTTCTTCCCAGAGCCGGGTTTCTTGGAAAATGCGATCGCCATTTTCCAAAGCTTGAATTTGCCGTTCAATTTCAAAGTCGATCGCCCGGTGGATAGCATTAAAGGAGTTCATATTTTTAATCTCGACTTTAGTGCCAAACTCCTCTCTGCCAACGGGACGCACGGAAATATTCACGTCACAGCGTAGCGAACCTTCCTGCATATTACCGTCGCTAACACCGAGATAGCGGACGATACGGCGCAATTCTTGGGCATATTCGGCAGCTTCCGCACCCGATCGCAAATCCGGTTCCGAGACTATTTCGATTAACGGAATCCCAGCGCGGTTGTAGTCTACCATCGAATAAGTCGAACCAGAGAGGCGATCGCTGCCGCCATGAACCAATTTTCCTGCATCCTCCTCCATGTGCAGGCGAGTAATCCCAATTTTTTTGCGTGTAGAGTTACCCCCATCATCAATCAACTCAATTTCTAGCCAGCCATTAGTCGCGATCGGCAAATCGAACTGAGAAATTTGATAATTTTTGGGTAAATCTGGATAAAAATATTGCTTGCGGTCAAACTTGCTATAGGGTGCAATCTGACACTTTAACGCCAGCCCTGCCTTCACAGCATACTCCAGCACCTTCTGATTCAGTACCGGCAACACTCCCGGCATTCCCATACAAATCGGATCTATATTGGAATTCGGGACACCACCAAATTCTGTAGAGGAACTAGAGAAAATCTTAGTTTTAGTACCCAACTGACAGTGGGTTTCCAGACCGATAATGGCTTCGTATTGAGTTTTAACTGGTGCAGCAGTGGTCATAGGCTAGACAAAGCTTAGGGAGCAACTATTTGCTATATTTTAGCTGTTCTTGACTTGCGCTTGCCGTGAATACCTAGTATTGTTTGGAGTTTAGAATCAATGATGTGTCAGGGGTGTGTCACACATCTGCTAATTTTACTTCCTTAGTCTTAGCTAAAGTCTTAGCTAAATGGACATAATTAACTAGGGCTTACCTAGTGTTTGCTTGTCATGGCAAGGGTTTCCGAGCAATCCCAGAACCGGGGTAGGTTTCGCCTAGCCTCAAGGTTGATGCTTCCAGCTTGCTTCCTACTCTTGCTACAATGCAACCGTAGTGGTTGGTAATACTGCTGCTTTTCTACCGCGATCGGCAAAGGCCCAAGGAGCAAAGGCATCAGATTTAGCCTCCAAGCGCTTAAGCGTAGCTAGCGACAGGCATCACCCTCTCAAAAGCAGATTTACCTCCACAAACGTGACAAAATAGGACTCAAGTCCAACTAAAGACGAAATTGCCGTAAAATTAACCGTAAAACTAGCGCGGTACTTTTGAAGACTCTGTTTCAAAAGGTCAACTAGCGGTTTTCTAGGGGTGTACTACTTTATCGAATTCTTAATAACCAGAAACTAGAGGTGCAAACATGGCAGAAATAACCAAAGAAGAAATGCGCGAAAGGCTGGGTAATATCGATCAAATTCGCGACATCATATTCGGAGCTCAGTTAAGAGAATACGATAATCGGTTTGATAGAATAGAGTCCGATATCTCATTGTTACAGCAAGATATCCAAACTCGCCTAGAACAGGTAAAATCAGTGCTGACAACTGAGCTAAGGGCGGCCTTTGACTCCTTTGAAAAAAAGCTCAAATCTATCAACAGCACAGTCCAAGAAGATACTACCGATATTCGGCAACAAATCGACAGAGTAAATAGAAAGTTTTCGAGCAGCATTGAAGCTTTAGATGAAGCGATAGACAACCAAACCGGAGCAATTCGGGATGATTTTTCCCAGAGCAGAGATCAGATCCAAGAAGATATCCGTAGCCTAAGAACTCAAGTTTTTGAAGAACTAGACAGACGCTTCTCTGTTCTCAGGGAAGTTAAAGTTTCTAGGGATGACATGGCAGAAATATTGTTTGAACTTGGCATGAGGTTAAAAGGGAGCGAATTTGTTCCCGAACTCAAAGAAGTTGCTGATAGTAATTTAGATACAGGATTGTTATTGCCAGACCGTCATCATTAAATTAAAGAGGTAAAAGCAGATGGCTTTATCGGAAGAAAATCTAGCTGACCTAAATCAGCAAGCAGGTTTTGTTTCTGAAGCAAAAAAGGCTCGTGCTCAACCCGCAACTCAGCTTCAACCCTTGGTGCATCTACTGACCGATCTGAAAATTTTAGAGCAGGCTGAAAAATCTAAACTTCAGCCTGGTCAACCCGCCAAGGATTCAGCTCAAGCTGTCTTTGATAATATTATTTGCTCAGCAGCTAGTCCCCCAACAGCAGAGACTTCAATCGCACCAAATAATAGTAACTTTGACAACTTGAGATCGGGAATTATCAAGGAGGAGTCCGATCCTTTAGAAAATTTGCTATTGCAGCTCGAAAAACTCACAGAACCGATCGTTTTACAGCAGCATATTCCTAGAGAAAAAGCTGCTGTATCTGATGTGGTTGATGTGGAGAAAATTCTGTCTTTTTTGCCCATCAGCAAAGAAAGTTCGACCAGCGCCGCACCTGAATTAGAGGCGGACTTTGACAGGGATTTACACAGCCAAGAACTGTCTAACCTAGAGCCATCAACAAACTTTAGTGAGGACAGCGTTACGAGTAACGCTAACGTAGTTTTTATAGATGATTCAGTTACCAAGGAGCAAAGTAAAGAAGATCTAATCATTCCTTCTGAGGCGGCTAAAGTTTCGCAGAGGGAGGATTTTGTGCGGCCAGTTACCATCACCAAAGCGATGGCAAAACAAAGCGAATATTTAGATGGTGAATATTTAGATGTTTTGGTGACGGCTGTTACAGGGTTAGAAAACTTACTAGAGGATAGTCCTGAGATCCCCGAAAAATTAATTTCTCAAGAATTCACATCCCAAGAATTAATAACATCACCACCATCGAAGAATTTAGATGTTTTAATCAGTTCACCTGAAGACTTGCCAAGACTGTTAGAAGAAAAACAGTCCCTCGAATTGGAAGCAGAAACAGCTCCGAATGCTGTAGAAAATTCAGAGGAATCATTGGAAGCTATAGAACAGTTACAGAACCTAATTTTCGGCTCAAAAATATCGGAATTAGACGATGTAAAAACTCTGCTAGCAGAAAGTGATTTGCCTGGGGTACGGCATTTGATGAAAATGATTGAACACAAACTGGGAAATCTCGAACATCAAATTTACGATCCTCAAGAATTAATTGCTCTGTTATTGCCTTGGATTGGTGAAATTCTGAGTCTAAAAATATCAGAGTCAAGGGAAGAAATTATCAAGGTAATGGTGCCGATCATTGATGAGGTGATCAAGGCAAAAACTCAGCAAGATAAACAGGCAATGAGTGCTGCTATTGCGGATTTGCTACCAGAGGCGATTTCGCAACAGATCAAGAATTCTCCGCAAGAAATGGCGAACGCGATCGCGCCAGAAATAGCAATAGCAATTAGAGAGCAAATTCGCCTCGATCAAGAATCAATTGCTGAAGCTCTAGCGCCAGAAATGGGCAAAGCTATTAAAGCCCAAATTGAACTAGAGCGAGACGCAATGGTAGATGCTCTCTACCCTGTAATTGGTAATACTATTGCTAAATATCTAGGGGAAGCTATTAAAACCATCAATGAAAAGGTGGCAAATGCCTTTAGCATAGAAGGAGTTCAACGCAAAATTAAAGCTCAAATGCAGGGAGTATCTGAAGCAGAATTAATTCTGAAAGAAGCGGTTCCCTTTTCGGTTCAAGCTGTATTTTTAATTCACAAAGCTTCGGGGTTAGTGATTGCAGAAGTGCAGCCAGCAAACAAGCAACAGCTAGAATCGGATATGGTGGCGGGGATGCTGACAGCTATTCGCAGCTTTGTTAATGATTGTATTGCCCAGTCGGGAGAAGTTTCTGAACTCAACGAGATTGAGTACGGCGATTCTAAGATTATTCTTGAAGTTGCAGGCTACTGTTACTTAGCGGTGGTGATTAAAGGAGAACAACCCCAAGATTTTGTCAACAAAATGCGGGAAACTCTCAGTACCATTATTATGAAGTATGGTAGACCGATAGAGTTTTATGACGGCGATCCCGATAAAATTCCAGAGCAAGTTCACACACTGATTGAAAGAATTTTTAAGCAAGTTTCAAAGGAGAAAGAGTCTAAACCGCCAACAGCTCTTTTAGCCATTTCCTTAGTTGTTTCGTCCCTATTTTTAGTGCCTTGGGGAATGTATGAATATCGCCAGAGAATTGAGCGCCGAGTAGAAGCAAATACAGCCACAGCTTTAAGTTTTGCTCCCGATTTAGCCGTATATCGCCTGAGAGTAGATGTTGAAAAAAATACCCTAAAACTCACAGGAAATTTACCAAATCAAGGGTTACGCGCTAAAGCCGAAAAAATTGCTCAAGCAACTGCACCAAACCTGAAGGTAGATAATAAAATTATCGCCATTGATGTACCTCCCGATCCCGCCTCAGTAGCGGCGGAAGTCAAGCGAGTAACTGCTGTCTTAAATCAGATAGAAGGGGTGTCTATTTCTAGCCGATATGGAGAGCGCAAAGTTACAGTGGAAGGAACAGTAATGCAAATGACAGATGCTCAGAAAATCGCCCAATCTATGAAGCAAGTTCCAGGGGTACAGTCTGTAATTAGCACTGTGAAATTAAATCCGCTGAAAATTACAACGCGCATTTACTTTAATGTGGGTTCGGCAACATTAAACTCAGAATACGGAGAAGTAATTGGGAATATTAAAGAGTTTTTGAAGCAATACCCTCAGAAACATCTTAAAATAATCGGTCATAGCGATCGCAAAGGCAATCTTGCTATCAATCAACAGTTAGCTCGGAAGCGAGCTGAAGCTGTACGAGTTGCCCTAGTGCAGCAAGGTGTCGATCCTAGACGGTTGCAAGTTGTAGCGAGTTTAAACCCTCCTGCTGATGTAGAGTCCAGTCAACCCCTATTGTTAAGTAGATGTGTAATCTTTGAGCCAATAACTCAGAGAGCGAAAACCAAGTAATTATGTCAACAATCTCAAAAAAAATGTGCATGGTGGGTGACTTTGGAGTAGGTAAAACTAGCCTAATCCGCCGTTTTGTAGATCGTCAATTCAGCGATCAATATCTTTCTACAGTGGGAGTGAAAATCTCCCGTAAAAACATTGAATTGTTGGGGGTAAAACAGCAGGCAAAACAGGACGTACAACTTTTGATTTGGGATTTAGAAGGTCATACAAAATTTAAAGCGATCGCACCCTCTTACCTCCAAGGATCTAGTGGTGCATTAGTTGTTGCTGATGTTAGCCGCCCCGAAACCATTGAAAGGTTAATCGAACATATTCAGCTTTTTACTTCCGTCAATCCCAAAGCTGCGATCGTCATCGCTTTAAATAAATTAGACTTGGTTGATGAAGAAAAATTAGCTAAAATGGTAGAAATTGCTGAGGCCACCGCTCCAGAGCGAGTATTGGCAACCTATACAACTTCCGCAAAGACAGGCAAAGACGTTGATGATATTTTTCACAAACTAGCTTACAAAATGGTAGAACCTGCATGAATCATCTTTTAAATAAACTACTTGGCCCCCGCCAAATGGAGTATTTAGCAATTAATCAACAGTTCACCATTCTAGAAAAATCTTTTGGAGTAGAACGCTTTGCCGATCGTCCCTGGGAGTTGAAAATAGGTGCAGATGTTCGTCTTGCCTTTCCCGAAGTAATAGGAGTTGAAGATGTTCTAATCTCCGTCCTTTTAGGGCAGAAAATTAATTTTGAGTTAAAAGGGATTGCGCGATTTGTAGATAACAGTCAGCCTTTATATTTTGATATTTATGCCTTTGAAAATCGGGAGGAAGACCATATTGAAAATAGATTAATTATTCTGTTTGAAGATGTAACAGAAAAGATGGTTGCCAAACAAGTCTTAATCCAGAGAGCCAACGAAGCTAATCTTTTATTAAGTGCATTAGCAGCTTCCAAGGATTATATAGATAAAATCATCAAGTCAATGGGTGATGCTTTGTTAGTAACCACAACAGCCGGAACTATCAAAACAGTTAATCAATCTGCACAATTTTTGTTTGGTTATAGTGAAGGTGAATTGATTGGCGAGTCGATTTCGCTGATTACAGATGAAGATAAATTGTTATCTCAGGCTCGTCACCGTTATATTTTATGTCAAGGGGAACTATCGAATTTTGATATAAAACTACTTTGTCGTAAGAAAACCAAACAGGAAATCTGGGTAGAGTTTTCCTGTTCAGCTATTCAGACAGAAATACAGGGATTACACGATTTTGTCTATATTGGTCGCGACATCACAGAACGCAACCGAGAAGAAATTGAAATTCGTACCGCTTTGGCAAAAGAAAAAGAACTTAGAGAGATAAAATCTAGATTCTTTTCAATGATTGCTCACGAATTTGCTAATCCTTTGAATACAGTTTTAATGTCTACTGAAATACTTAAGGAACACCAATTAGAAACAACAGAAGCAGAAAAAATCCAATATCTCACTCATATTAAAACCGCCTCTAAACACATGATTGAACTGTTAAATGACGTGCGGTTTATCAGCAGTGCAGAGTTAGGAAAAATAGAGTTTAATCCTGTACCCATCGATTTGACAAAATTTTGCTCAGATCTAGTAGAAGAAATAAAAATTGCTGCGGGTAGGAACCACATAATTCAATTTGTACCCACTCAAAAATCCGCACAAAATCCCGGTGAAGATGGTCAACAGGCGGAAATTTTACCATTGTTAGATGCGAAGATGATGCGGCAAATACTTAGTAATTTGCTGCTAAATGCGATCAAATATTCTCCTCAAGGTAGCACTGTTTACTTTGAATTTGAGCAAAGCTTTCTAGAGGCTGTTTTTACAATAAAAGATGAAGGAATTGGGATTCCGATTGCCGACCAAGAACAACTATTTGAATCGTTTTATAGAGCGCACAATGTGGGTAAAATATCGGGTACGGGACTAGGCTTAGCCATTGTCAAAGAGTGCGTTAACTTGCACGGCGGTAGCATCATTTTTAGCAGTGAAGTTGGCGCGGGTACTACCTTCAGAGTTGCAATTCCTTTAAAGGGCAATAGCCAGATAGAGAAATCAGATAGAGAGAAAGCAGAAGGCATTCGCTACAAGAGATAAAAGCTTAGATCGCCTGCTTTTCAGTTATCGGTATTTTACGTTTAATTATGTCCTCTTAACTTATTATAACTCTATCTTTCATGAAGAGCATTTTTAAAAAACTCTTAGCTCCTCACCACCTAGAATACCTAGCAGTGGATCGGGAATTAACGATTGTAGAGACATCCTCCAACGTGCAGCGATTTGCTGAATCTGGAAATATTACATCGGGAAATGATGTTCGCACTGGTTTTCCTGAACTTATAGGAACTGAGGAAATTTTAGCGGACATTTTAGTAGGAAATTTACCTAGTTTTGAGCTGAAAGCAATTACGCGGGTGTTAGACAATAATTCTATTCTCTATTTCGATCTCTACATTGTCCAGTACCAAGAAGAAAAAAATTTTGATATCCTGATTATTTTTTTTGAAGATGTAACAGACAGGATGACTCTGGAACAGACATTAGTCCAGGCTACTAATGAAATGAATCTTTTATTGAGTGCCTTAGCTGGTGCCAAAGATTATATTGATAAAATTATCACTTCAATGGCAGAGGCATTGTTAGTAACAACGCCATCGGGTAGAATAAAAAAAGTTAATCATGCAGCTCAAATTTTGTTCGGATATACTGAAACCGAATTAGTGGGCCAGTCGATTGAGATGGTAATTACTGACAAAGAATTATTTCATAAAATCAATCATTATTCGGCTTTATCTCAAGCTAATGCTGAAGTAGTTTGCACAACTAAAAAGGGAGGAAAATTAACTGTTGCTTTTTCCTGTTCAGCTATTCAAGGTGATATCGATCGGGTTTATGAAGGCAACGCCTTGGCACAAGATTTAGTTTATATCGGTCGGGATATTACCGAACACCAGCGCAATCAACAACGCCAATTAGTGCAACATTTTACTACCCTAGTATTATCAGAATCGCCCACTCTTCAACAGGCAGTCGAAGAAATATTAGCAGTAATTTGCGATACTTTGGGATGGGATACAGGGGAACTTTGGATGTCAGAAGAAGGCGAAAGATTAATCTCAAAAGCGAACAGAAACTTTTCAATTTCCGACCCTAGTTTACTCAGATGCGTTCAAAGTTGGGTACAAGCATCAATAGAAATTCCAGAATTTAGAGCTATTACCGAACAGATTACTTTTGCGCCTGGAGTTGGTTTGCCTGGTCGGGTTTGGGCTAGCGGTTCCTCCCATTGGATTTCTGATGTAGTTGAAGATAATGACTTTTTGCGAAAAGAAATTGCTGCTAAGGAAGGACTACATGGAGCTTTTAGCTTCCCAATTCTGGGCGATTATGAAGAAATCATCTCAGCAAAAGCTGTTCTGGGAGTTATGACTTTTTTCAGCCGCTTTCCGCAGCAGCTAGATGAAGATTTGCTTCAGATAATGGCCGCAATTGGCAGCCAATTCGGTCAGTTTATTAAGCGCAAGCAAGCAGAGGAAGCGCTGCGGGAAAGTGAAGAAAAAATGCGAGATTTGTTTGAAAATGCTACGGATTTGATTCAAAGTGTGGCTGCGGACGGTCATTTTTTATATGTCAATCGCTCTTGGTTAGAAACTCTAGGTTACAGAGAAGAAGAAATTACTAACATGACGGTATATGATATTATTCATCCCGACTGTAAAGAACATTGTATGGGGATGTTCGAGCGGGTGATGTCAGGAGAAAAAATCGAACAAGTTCAAGCAGAATTTATGACCAAAGACGGTCAAAAAATTTCTGTGGAAGGCAGTGTAAACTGTAAATTTGTTGATAGTAAACCTATTGCCACTCGCGCTATTTTTCGAGACATTACTGAGCGCCTGAAAACAGAAGAAGCACTGCACCTCCAGCAGGGACAAACTGAACGTCTATTACTGAATATTTTGCCAGAACCAATTGCCAATCGTCTCAAACAACACGAAGGCATTATTGCTGATGACTTTGCTGAAGTTACAGTTTTATTTGCAGATATTGTGGGCTTTACGCCGCTTTCTGCTTCAATGAGTCCGATTGCTTTAGTAGATTTACTCAACCAAATTTTCTCTGCTTTTGACCACCTGTGCGAACGACACGGTTTAGAAAAAATTAAGACGATTGGTGATGCTTATATGGTAGTAGGAGGTTTGCCTACGCAGAGATCCGATCATGCTGAGACGATCGCGCAAATGGCTATTGATATGCAGGTAGAAATTGCTTTATTCAACGCGAAAAATAACAAGGATTTCAGTATCCGTATCGGCATTCATAGTGGCCCGGTGGTGGCGGGAGTGATTGGCATTAAAAAGTTTATTTATGATTTATGGGGTGATACTGTAAACCTAGCATCGCGGATGGAATCGCATGGTTTGGCTGGTCAAATTCAAGTGAGCGATGTTACTTATGAGTTATTGAAAGATAAATTTTTGTTGCAGAAACGCAGCCCTATTCAAATTAAAGGTAAAGGGGAAATGACTACTTATTTTTTGCTGGGCAAAAATCTTAGTAGGTAATTGTTAACGGTTAACTGTTAACCGTTAACTGTTAACCGTTAAACTGTTGTTCTGTTCAACTTTTAGCGGGAATTGTGATATCAATCGATTCCACCTTAACTGAATTTCCGAGACTGGTTAGAGGTGGCTTAATCGCATCAGTATTGCCGACTACTAAGGTTACTATGTTCTCCGGTTTCAAATAGGTGTTTGCCACGCGCTGCACGTCAGCAATAGTTGTTGATTCAACTTGACGGCGATAGCGAAAGATGAAATCGGAGGGATAATTGTAGTATTCATATCGCATTAATCGCGATAAGGTTTGACTGGGATCTTCAAAATTGAAGATAAAAGAATTGAGAGTTGAATCTTTGGCAAAAGCTAATTCTTCTGGGGTAATTTTTTCAGTACGAATCCGCTCAATTTCAGTCAGAATAGCTTGAATAAAGGGTACTGTTGCTTCCGATCGCGTCTGTCCGCCAGCGATAAATATTCCCGGATAGTCAAATCTCGGACTCCAAGCAGCGTAGACGGTGTAGGCTAGTCCTTGGCGCGATCGCACATTATTAAACAAACGGCCTCCAAAACCATTAAGCACGCCATTCATTACATCTAGGGCCGCATAATCAGGACTGCTAAAAGTACCTCCCAAGTGACCCATTTCTATGTAACTTTGGCTTAATTGTGGCTGATTTACAAAAAATAAACCGCCTTGGCTAGCTTGAGATACGGGAGGTAAAGGTAATTGGCGACTTGCCTTTGGGGATTGCCAATCGCCAAATTTCTGCTCAATGAGCGATCGCATTTTCGCGGTGTCAAAATCCCCCGCAATGCCCAAAATTATATTCTGAGGGTGGAAATACTGCTGATAAAAACTCACCAAATCCTCGCGGGAAATATTATTGAGCGTTTCATACTCGACAGTACGAGCGTAAGGACTGCGATCGCCATAAATCAGTTTTTGAAATTCTCGGCCCGCAATACCCTCTGGATCGTCATTCCGCCGCGCGATCGCGCCTTGCTCTTGATTCTTTGCTAAATCCAGTTTATCCTGAGCAAAAGCAGGCTCCCGAATCACCTCAGCAAATAGCCCAAAAACCGTCTCTAAATCTTCACTCAAAGCACTAAAACCTGCGTTACCAGCACTAAGACCAATACCCGTTTCTACCGCTGCCGCACGCTGTTCTAATAACTGATTGAGTTCATCAGGCGGATGCTGGCGAGTGCCTCCAGTCCGCATTACATTTCCGGTCAAACTTGCCAGTCCTAATTTATCTTCTGGTTCAAAGCGATCGCCAGTACGAACTAAGGCTGTTCCCCCCACCAGCGGTAATTCGTGGTCTTCCATTAAATAGACCCGCATTCCATTTTTAAGTTCAAATCGAGTGTATTTCGGCAACTGAATCTCTGGTAGCGGTGGGAAAGTTAACTCGTCATAGTGTTTTGCTGCTACTGCAAAAGCAGAGGAAAAATTAAAAAATATCAGTGCAAACACTACAAAGCTAAAGCTAAAAAGAAATAACTTTGCCTGTTTTTTAATTCCACTTTTGCTCTTCATCCGATCTCCCTGAATTGCCATTTTTTCTCCTACTTCCCAAACAAAAATAACCCTTGCTGCTAATTGCTAATTGCTAATTGCTAATTGCTAATTGCTAATTGCTAATTGCTAATTGCTAATTGCTAATTGCTAATTGCTAATTGGGGAAAGAGTTTCCTCATCTCCCCTGCTCCCCCGCTTCCCCGCTCCCCTGCTCCCCCGCCCCCCTTCTTCAATTAGGCAATAATCGCCCTACTGTGCGATTTTCTGGGCGGAAAGTTTCTTTAGCGACGCGCTGAATATCGGCCGTTGTAATAGCAGCGATCGCATCTAACTCCTTAAACAAATTGCGCCATGAACCCGTTTTCACTTCATAATTAACCAGCGCAAAAGCCATACCCTGGTTAGAATCGAGCGATCGCAACAAAGTCGCTCGTGCTTTAGTTTTCACCCGCGCCAACTCCACATCAGAAACAGGTTCAGATTGCAACCGCTCAATCTCAGTCCGCAGAGCCGTTGCCACTTCATCAACAGTATGGCCAGGAGCCGTCATCGCATAAAAAAGCATCAAATTGGCATACTTTTCCCCTGGATAGCCGCTGAAACCCTCAGCAACTAGCGCTAATTGTTGTTTTTCTACCAAAGACTTGTAGAGGCGAGAAGTGCGGCCACTGCTGAGCAAACTGGCGATCGCTTCATAAATAACATGATCGGGATGATTCATCGCCGGTCGGTGATATCCTTCCAAATACCAAGGTTGAGATTGCAACTGTACTGTAACTTCCCTTGGTTCCGTCTGTGCCGGCTCCACAATTGTCAATTCTGGAGGGGCTGGCTTAGCCTTGTAGCGACCGAAATAAACCTCTGCTAGTCGCTTCACATTCGCGGCCTGAACATCTCCCACCACTGCCACTGTTAACTTACTAGGGATGTAGTAAGCATCGAAAAATTCTTGAACATCACTCCTTTTTAAATTGCTAATATCTTCACTGTAGCCAATCACTGGGCGGCGATAGGGATGAGTAGAAAAAGCTTTATTTGCAAATGCCTCAATCATCTTACCCACAGGGGAATTTTCGCTTCGCAATCTGCGCTCTTCTAAAATTACCTGTTTTTCCTTATAAAATTCTCTAAAAACTGGTTCTAGAAACCGCTCCGACTCCAGAGACATCCACAGTTCTAGCTTATTTGAGGGCAGACTATAAAAGTAGGAAGTTGCATCCGTAGAAGTTGTAGCATTTAGTCCCACACCTCCTGCCTGTTCCACAATTTTACCCAGTTCATTCTGCTTAACGTATGCCGATGCTTCGGCTTCAATCTTGTCAAATTCTGCCTTTAATTTGGCAATTTCTTCTGTCTTACCGCTAGCTTTAGCTGCTTGGATTTGGTCAAAAATTTTATCCTGTTTTTCTAGTAGGGGTTTTTCAGATTTATAGTCCTTTGTCCCAATTTTGGGAGTTCCTTTGAATGCTAAATGTTCTAGATAGTGAGCAACACCTGTTTTGCCATCAGGCTCATTTGCCCCGCCTACGTCAGCGTAAATCAGAAAGGAAACTACAGGGGCTCTGGGCCTTTCTAGCACAATAAATTTCATGCCATTTTCGAGGCGAAATTCTGTCACCTGCTGAATGACGCGATCGAGATAGGGTTGAATTGAGGATACCTGCCCTTGTCCCGCGTTTGTTAAGGATGGGTTAGTGGGGTTTTCGCGGGCGATCGCGATCGCTGGTGGCATCCCGCACCAGAGCAAAATAGCGGCAAGTAAAGATGCGATCGATCGTCTCAATCCGTTGAGCCGCCTGCACTGTTGAAGCCAAATAAGAAGCATAGAAATTAGCACTGAAGTCAACCGAGAGAACAAACTTATCAAGTGTAAGATCGGAACCACTCTTTATAGCATAAAGACTTTTGGATGTTTGGGGGATCTCTTCTCGATCAGATGTTAGGCTAATTAGGACTTACGCACCCTTGATGTAACGCCGCCCTCTGGGCGGTGAAGATACCGCCCAGAGGGCGGCGTTACGAGAGTAGTGTATAAGTGCTGTTTTAGCTTAACCAGCAGCAGCCCCAACTTTAAATTTTAGTTCTCAATTCCCTATTCCCAATTTTCCAGCTATGCGAATTTTTAATCAGTCCCCTCCTTCAGAAACAGAGACGCGAAAGCGGATTTTGCAAGCAGCACAACGTTTATTTGCCTGCAAAGGCTACGAAGGTACTACAACTGCTTCTTTAGCACAGGCGGCGGGTGTGGCGGAGGGTACGCTATTTCGGCATTTTCCCAATAAAAAGGCAATTTTGATCGAGGTAGCAACTAATGGCTGGGTAGAAATTTTGACTGATTTACTGACAGAATTGAGCGAGATGGCTAGTTATAAAGCTGTGGCTCAAGTGATGCGGCGGCGGATGCTAAATGTCCGAGATAATGCGGATATGATGCGAGTATGTTTTATGGAAGCACAGTTTCACCCAGAGTTGCGCGATCGCATTCAAGCAGAAGTGATTGGAAAAATGACAGATGTGGCTGAGGCTTTCTTCCAAACGGCGATGGATAGGGGAGTTTATCGGCAGATGAATCCTAAAATTGTAGCTCAGGTATTTTTGGGAATGTTTGCGATCGCAGGCTTCAGTCAAGATACTCTTTTAGAACCCGGTGCTTCTCCTCAAGCAATACAAGAAATGGCAGAAGGATTAGCAGATATTTTCCTCAATGGTGTTTTGATCGAAGAGAAAGGGTGAAAATCGCAACCAAGTATGTATGACTAATAGTTTCAAATATTCTATTCGCCCGTTAACTCAAGAAGACGAGCCTTTTTTGTGGCAAATGCTCTATGAAGCTGCCCATTTAGCAGAAGAAGGTGAATCAACAGTCGAAGCTGTGAGGAATCATCCTCTAATTGCCAAATATGTCAAAAATTGGGGGCGGAAAAACGATTTCGGCTTTCTGGCTTGGGAATTAACCAACCACCAGCCAGTAGGGGCGGTATGGGCGCGTTTGTTTACAGGAGAAAAGCAAGGATTAGGCTACATTGACGATGTTACCCCAGAATTAGCGATCGCAGTTCTTCCCCAACATCGAGGTAAAGGCATAGGAAGACAGTTACTCGTTAGTTTGTTAGCAGCGGCAAAACTCTCTTACCCCTCAATCTCTTTAAGTGTCAGAAGCTCAAATCTAGACGCAATCCACCTGTACAAAGAATTAGGATTTGCAATGATAGAGGGAAGTGAAACTATTAACCGAGTCGGCGGTATATCTTTTACTATGAAACTAAGTTTTTGTTAATTATGGAGTTTCAATGTGAAAGTTTGAGAACCTAAAAAATTATAATAGTGGCAGTTGCTTCTAAAATCAGATAATAATCAATTATAATATACAGCAAGTCTAAATCATTCATACAGATTTGTAGGGGTAGCGCCCCCGTGCCTACCCCCATCGTTCGGGCAGCCACTTAATTGTACAACTCAATCCTTCTACCTGAAAGTCATCACTATCAGTTGAGGTTAAAATGCTAGTTCAAACACAGCAGCAAACTTACACTCCAGAGGAATATCGGCAGTTAGAAGAAACAGCCGAGTTCCGAAGTGAATATCACGAGGGAGAAATTTTACCTATGTCAGGTGGCACTATAAATCATAACCGGATTACACGCAATCTGGTCGGAGTTTTTGGCAACTTGTTTCAGGGAAAACCCTATGAAGTTTTTATGAATAATTTACGGTTATGGATTCCTCGGCATCAGCGAGGGGTTTATCCAGATGTGATGGTAATTGAAGGACAGCCACTTTTCACCGAAGGACGGCAAGATGAGGTACTTAATCCCTTATTAATAGTAGAAGTGCTCTCGAAGTCTACGAAAGGTTTTGATAGAGAAGATAAATTTCGATTCTATCGCTCAATTCCTCAATTCTGTGAGTATGTTTTAATTGACCAATATGAGTTTTTAGTTGAGCAGTTTCTTAAGACTGAATCGGGGCAATGGTTATTTCAAGATTATGAGGGGGATGCGGCTACAGTTTCCTTTACTTCAGTAGGAATTGAGATGTCAATAAGCGATATTTATGAAAGAGTAATATTTGAGTCAAAGGAAAAAAGCTAGACAGTTAGTTGTTGGTTGTTCGGTTGTTAATTGGAGATTGTGGTTGATTTTTAGGTAATTTGTTGGGCTTTAGCCCAAAAAGTGCTGAAGCCCAACAACTTACCTAACCTAATGTAATCAGGACTTACGCAAAAGTATCGTAACGCCGCCATCTTGGCGGTTAAAGATACCGCCAAGATGGCGGCGCTACGTAAAGCCTGCGTAAGTCCTGGTAATTTTACTCTACCCAGATTCATAGAAGAGGGTATAGTCTGGAATTAGTATGCCAAAAGCTTTTCTTCATCACCGAATTGCCTTGATTTTGACCCTAAGTTTAGGCATAGGATTGTCAGTTTTAGCTACCATTTTTGTTAGCAGATGGGAGACATCGAATCGGCAATTCCGGTTTCAAAGGCAGATTGAAAATTTGGCTACAGCCCTCCAGCGTAGCCTCAACCGATATACTGATATGCTATCATTTCTTGATGATTATTATGCAGTAGTCAAATTTCAAGTAGATCGTCAAGAGTTTGGAAATTTTGTTAGAAGAACGCTCAAGACTTATCCAGGTATTCAAGCACTAGAATGGGCTCCCATCGTGGGAGAAAAAGAACGTTTTACCTACGAAAGAAAGATCCAGTTAGAAGGTTATCCTACTTTCCAAATTACTGAACTAGGCAAAGATAAAGCCTTAGTTAAAGCCGCTAATCGACCCTATTATTTACCTGTCACCTACGTAGAGCCGTTTATAGGAAATGAATCCGCCTTGGGATACGATCTTAACTCAAATATCACCCGCGCAATCGCAATCAATCAAGCAAGAGATACAGGCAAAATCACGGCCACTGGACGCATTAAATTAGTTCAAGAAAAACGCGATCAATTTAGCTTTTTAGTGTTTTTGCCACTTTATAAAAATCATCAAGCTCCAAATTCTCTTACGCTTCGTCGCCAGAATTTAACTGGCTTCTTACTAGGTGTATTTCGCCTATCAGATGTAGTTGAAGAATCCTTAAAAGATTTGCAATACGACGAGATTAACTTTACAGTATACGACCGGAGTTCTAATCCGGGACAGCAATTTCTAGGACGCTATGATGCTGCTTATAAACAAGTGACAACGCTTGAAGACAACTCACAATTTAATTTAATTAAGTCTTCTCTCTGTCCATCTGCTGAAAAATGTACGCAGACTTTAACCGTAGGACAGCGACAGTGGTCAATTGCTTTTTCACCCTCCGTTAATTATCCCATTGAAACGCAATATAGCGCGATAATTACCTTAATTGGCGGGTTATTAATTACTAGCACTTTAGCGCTCTTATTACATAACTTAAATCGGGAATTAGAACGAACTAAAAGTTTGAGTGAATTAAGATTTAGCTTTTTCTCAATGGCATCCCATGAACTGCGAACGCCGTTAACCACTATTTTACTTTCTAGTGAATCTTTGCAAATTAACCATAATCAACTAACTGAAGAACAGAAACAGAAAAATATTCAGCGGATTAATTTGACTGCAAAGCGGATGAGTCAGCAGATTACAGATTTATTAATGTTAACACGGGCAGAGGTTAGGCAACTAGAATTTCATCCCCAATTATTGGATCTAGAACCTTTTTGTCAACAACTTATAGATGAGATGCAAATTGATGTTAGTCAGGTTATTGAATTTACGAGTAATTGTCAAAATACTAGAGCATTTTTAGACAAAAACTTGTTGCGATCTTTACTTACTAACTTACTCTCAAATGCAGCAAAATATTCACCTGCTGATGCTAAGATTCAATTTACTTTAAACTGTAATGCAAATACGGCAATTTTTCAAATATGCGATCGCGGTATTGGCATTCTCACGGCAGATAAAATTAGAATTTTGGAACCATTTTATCGAGGTAGCAATGTCGGAGAAATAACCGGAACTGGTTTAGGGTTAGCAGTGGTAAAAACTTGTGTAGAATTACACCGAGGGGAATGGAATATTGAGAGTCAGGAAGGTCAAGGAACAACTGTGATGGTACGATTACCGTTGGAATAAGTATCGATTGTGTATGATAAAATAGAGCGATGTCCGTAGAGACTTAGGCTATTTTTAAGGCGTGTAAACTTAAAGTAAAACCTTTCGTCTAGCAGGGAATAAATTCCCTGCCTTAAAGCTAAAGTCCTCTAACGAGGACTGAAGAACTTATTAGTCCTCTTCAGAGGACTTTCGCTGTTAGACAGGGGTTTTAACCCCTGGCTGCTTTATCCGAATTTCGAGACTACTTGCCACTCCAATGAATAAACCGTTTCTCTACAATTAGAAACAGCATATTCAGGAAATAGCCTAAAATTCCGGTGACTAAAATCGAGGCATACATATCCTTGACATTGAGTACTTGTTGAGCATCAATAATCCGTTTGCCTAAGCCTTGTTCCGTACCGATAAACATCTCCGCCACAATCACAATTACCAGGGAAATACTGATACCGCTACGCAAACCAATAAAGGTTTGAGGCAAACTTTCCAACAGTAAAACATCTTTGAAAATTCGCCAACGGTTTGCCCCCATTACTTTTGCTGCCAGAATCCGCGATTGCTTAGCATTAATCACCCCATAAGCGCTGTTAAATACAATCAGTAAAAACGCGCTAAAAGCAGCAATTACTACTTTAGAAAAATCGCTGACTCCAAAAAAGAGAATGAACATCGGAATCAGAGCACTTGCTGGTGTAGAACGGAAAAAATCAATTAAAAATTCGACACTGCGATAAACTTTTTCAGAACTACCCAAAGCCACACCAACGGGGACTCCGATAATACCAGCCATCAAAAAAGCGCTAAAAGTTCGTAACACCGTAGCGATAAAATCAGGTAACATTACGCCTGTAAACATTCCCGCAATCAGCGTACCGAGAGTAGCAAAAGGCGTAGGTAATAGCACTGGATTGACAAAACCAGAGATAGAAATTAACCACCAGACACCAAAAAGTACCAATACTCCGATGAATGGCAAAAAGCGATCGAAGGAAAATTTTTGAACGTCAATATTAGAGGAAGGTACGCTAGAAGTATTCATTTCCGCATCTCCTGACGAAAGATTTCTAAACAGTAACGGCTGACTTCAATGAATTCGGGAGAGGTAAGTGTATCGGGGGTACGCGGACGAGAAACAGTAAATGGTACTGCTTCCACTAAATGAGTTGGACGTTTACTTAAAAGTAGAACTGTATCTGCTAGAAATACTGCTTCTTCTAAGTTGTGAACTACCATTAACATCGGAATGCCAGTGGCCATGAAAATTTCTTGGAGTTTATCGCGCACAAATAGGGTGGTTTCAAAGTCCAAGGCGGAAAAGGGTTCATCGAGAAAAAGAACTTCTGGATCGGCAACTAGCGCCCGCAAAATGGAAACTAATTGTTGCTGTCCACCGGAGAAATTGTAGGGATAACGTTTGAGGTCAAGGCGAATATTAAAGGTGTCGATTAGGCGTTCGACGCGATCGCGACATTCCTGTTCTGGTACTCCCTTAACTCGCAGCGGATAGGCGATATTGTCATAGGCACTCATCCAGGGAAACATTGAATCCCGATAGTTTTGAAACACATAGCCAATTTTGGCCCGGCGAATTGGTTTACCATGAATCCGAATCTCCCCGCGATCGATGGGAATCAAGCCGCTAATCATGTTAATTAGGGTGGATTTACCGCAGCCATTGGGGCCAAAAATTGAAACTAATTGATTGTTGGGTAAATCGAGGTTAAAGTCTTCGTAAAGCGGTTGTCCTGCAAAGGATTTACATAATCCTTGTACAGAAATAAAGTGTTCTGGTGGCGCAATATTCGGGCTAGTGACAGGATTTACAAGCATAATATGGTTCTCCAGAAAGTGATTTATAGCAACCGCCTTGGCGGTTAGGGGCTAGGGGCTAGGGGCTAGGGGCTAGGGTAAGAAGGGAAAGAAGAGGAAGAAGGGAATAGCGTTAGCAAGTTTCAGGAACTCAGAACGTCTTAACTGCCAAGAAGGTTGCTATAGTAAAGTAGGAATTACGCACGAATTACCCCAAATATGGGTTTGAGATTGCTTCACTACGTTCGCAATGACAGAAAATCATATCGTTGGCAATGATAGAAAATCGTAGTAAGTGCGTAAGTCCTATTTTTTAAGGGAGTTAGGCTCTCGATTCTGCATAAGTTTTGTAATTACACAGGTTTGTACAACAAGCTAGCAACATCAAGTGGTTTTGAGAAAACTTTTTTATCAGTCATAAAATTGAAGAATTTTTGGAAGTATGTCACGTCTTCCGGCTTAAATTCGTTGTACATCGTGTATCCTATCATCGGCACTTTCTGCACTAAATCGCCTTCGATGGAGGTGTAGCCGACCATATATTGACGGACTTGATCGGGATTCTTCCTAATATCTTCAATGGCGCGGCGATAGGCTTCTGTGTAGGTTTTGGTTGTAGCGGGATATTGCTGAATAAATTTGCTACTTAGTACGGCTGCACCACCAAACCAAGGAGCTTTGGGATCGCCTAAAATGTATTTGGAAACAACTCCATTTTCCAGAATGCGGGTAAGGCCTTTAACTTCGCCAACTGTACCTGTTGGTTCTAGGGTGTAAGCTGCATCAATTTGTCCCGATTCGATCGCGGCTATGTGTTGCCGAATTTCTATTTGCTGTACTTGGGGATTAGTAACTCCTGCGGCTGCCAAGATTGCCTGCGCGATCGCTAAATTCTGTGCTCCTGGCCCTGTGGCAAACTTTTTGTCTTTTAAATCCGCGATCGCCTGAATTGAGCTATTTTTGCCCACAATCACTTGATCGAGTTTGTAGTCAACGTTGCTGGGGTTGGCAGCAATGATTTTGAATAATCCCGGTGATGTGATTTCTGAAAGTCCCAAAACACCGCTAGCAACTCCATTGCCTGTTCCCTGAAGCCTTCCAGCAATTAATGCTTCGGCGACTTGGTTGGGTGAAGCAAATTTGACTGCTTCTACGTCTAAGCCGGCTTCTTTGAAATAACCCTTTTTCTCGGCTACAAATAAGGGTAATCCAGAGGCGACGGGCCAGAATCCAATCGAAATTTTACCGGGATTCTCTGAACTGCTGGTGGTAGTGGTTGTCTGAGTTTGAGATTGAGTGCATCCGTGAGCCGCGATCGCGATCGCGCTACCTGCACTCAACTGAAGAAAATACCGTCTCCTAATTTTCATCGTTTTCCCTTTACATCCAAGATAATTTGGACTAGAATTGAATCATAAGATACAGAATTTCGATTCACCGTTTCTCTGGCGCAATTCCCGCCTGTTAGGAATCGTTTCCTCGAAATTTATTTATCGATACAGCATATAGATTTAGTGTGTATATTTTGGGGAAGCTTAAGTGGAGAAATGGTGGAAAATGTCAGGGTTTCTACACACAAAATTAGGACTTAGCCGGTGGATATAAGGTGGATATAAATAAACGCTATAACTTGTAGGGTGGGCGCTCGTCGCAAAAGGTCTTTAACTTATAGTTATAAATAGTTGTCGGCGAGCGCCCACCTTACGTTTTTTGTTGATATTTTTGTCATTGCGAGTGAAACGAAGCAATCGCTAGGCCTTGAGATTGCTTCGTTTCACTCGCAATGACCGATTGGTTTCACTTGCAATAACAGATCGCTTTCACTCGCAATGACCGATCGCTTTTCTAAACTCGATCTAAACTTTTCAAACGGTAGCCAACACCGTGAACAGTTTCAATTAAGTCTTTTGGAGCTCCTGCGGCTTTGAGTTTTGCCCGCAAATTCTTGATGTAAGTCTTGATGGTGTCTTCTTCTGGAGACTCTTGCCATGTCCAAACCTGTTCGATAATCGCGGATCGACTCAAAACCCGCTTGCCATATCGTAATAAAGCCTCTAACAGAGCAAATTCTTTTGGTGTGAGGTGAATAGGCGATCGCTCGTAGATGACTTCATAGCTAGCAGGATCTAGAGACAGATTACCCGATCTTAATATCGGCGACATTCCCGACTGTCCGCGACGAAGCAAAGCCCGAATTTGAGCTAGCAACTCCTGTAATTGAAAGGGTTTAACCATATAGACATCTGCTCCTGCATCGAGTCCAATCACTTTATCAAGGCTGGTATCGCGAGCAGTGAGCATGAGAATGGGAGAGAGATAGCCGCGATCGCGCAATCGCTCGCATAGACCAATACCATTTAACTTCGGTAGGGTGACATCGGTTAAAATCAAGTCGTAAACGAATCCCTGGGTCTTATCCCATGCTGACTCACCATCTCTAGCTGAGTCTACAATGTACCGCTGTGCCACAAGTGCTTCAGTCAGAGAAGCTATCAATTGGCTGTCGTCTTCTACTAATAGAATCCGCATTGTCTAGCTTGTTCGATTAATCTGAATTCTAAGATTCAGTGACAGAAGTTTTTAGAGAGAGTTAGTTTCTGACTATTAATCTTGCTATAGAAAGCGGGATAAATTTGTTATCTATTACACCAATTAATGCTTTAGCTGGATACTAGAATTGCGATCGCGATCGCGATGTCGATCTGGTTAACGATCGGATATTGCGATCGCAATCGTTTTCGCTTTCGGAATTTTCATTGCGATTGCGATCGCGATTGCTGAGCGATCGCTAAATCTAAGCGCCCAAAAATCCTACTACATTCTAAATTGTTCGACTTCTGGAGTAAAGCCGATCGGTAAAACGTAATCTAGATTTTCATGGGGACGAGCGATGATGTGGTATGATAACAATTCCCCACCATGAACTTTTTTGACTCCTTCAATTCCAGCCGCTACAGCAGCTTGTACCTCGGAGACATCGCCCCGGACTATGACTGTCCAGTAACCGCGCGTAATTTTTTCATACCGAACTAACGTGACACGGGCCGCTTTAACCATTGAGTCTGCGGCTTCTACGGCAGAGGGAAGTCCAAGGACTTCAATCATGCCAACTGCCATTCCCATTGCGCTAATCTCCTAATCTAATGGGATTACCAGGTACTAATTGTACGTGAAAATGAGCTCGGCAATGAAGGAAGAAGGTAGAGAGCAACTATAGTAGGGGCTAGGGGCTAGGGGCTAGGGGAGAGGGGGAGGATGGGGAAGAGGGGACATAAAATCAAGGGTTTCAGCCATAAGCGAGTGTCCTAACTAACAGTCTTCGCGGTTGCTATATTAATCAAAATTGTTAATTGTTAACTGTTAATTGTTAATAATCCCTCCTACTTACCTTCCCCATCCTCCCCATTCTCCCCATCTCCCCCATCCTCCCCCTCTCCCCCATCTTACCCTAGCCCCTAGCCCCTAGCCCCTAGCCCCTAGCTATAACAACCATTCAGAGGCTCTTTCGCCTAAATCTAGAGGGATGCTGACGGCCTTACCAAGACGCGGGCGATCGCGAGTTGTGACAATATACTCCCTAACTTGTTCTGTACTACCCCAACCGTGCAGGTAAGTCGCGATCGCGTCCAAATGCTCCATATAATCCGCCTCCGCCATCGGAAAAGAAGCCTGTTCCAGGTATTTCCACATGACTTGCACAAAAATCTTGCCCCGCGTCCGCCGCAGTTGGATATCGTAAGATTTTCCCCACTTATCCAGCAATAGCTGGCGTAAATCCTGGCCCGTCATGGTTGCTCCTTATTAACCGTTATAGTTTACATTTCTTAACAGTAAAATCCGCAGTTCAAAAAATGTAATAATGCTCTAATCAAGGCTGTAAGGCTTATTCTTCAAAGGAATTTCTGCCTTAACGCCTATTGATGAAAGCAGATTAACCGCAATTATCCCTGTTGTCTGCACGTACTGCTTCATAGATAGTTTGTAAAAAAACGTAACTTAACACCGCAAAGGCAGGTTATGGCTCAAATTTCTGCTCACAATCCAGATGTCCCTGATATGGGTCGTCGTCAATTTATGAATTTGCTAACGTTCGGAACCGTAACGGGCGTAGCACTGGGCGCACTCTATCCTGTTGTCAAGTATTTTATCCCGCCATCTAGCGGTGGTACTGGCGGTGGCTTAACTGCGAAGGACAAGCTAGGCAATGATATCGTTGTCAGCAAGTTTTTGGCAGAACACGCCGTAGGCGATCGCGTTTTAGCACAAGGCCTCAAAGGCGACCCCACCTATATTGTGGTGGACAAAGAACAAAGTCTTGCCGAGTACGGAATCAACGCAGTCTGTACCCACTTAGGCTGTGTAGTGCCTTGGAATGCCAGCGAGAACAAATTTATTTGTCCCTGTCACGGTTCCCAATACAACAACGAAGGGAAAGTTGTGCGCGGCCCTGCACCATTATCTTTAGCCTTAGCTCACGCTACTGTCGCAGATGATAAGCTAACCTTTACCCCTTGGAAAGAAACAGACTTCCGCACTGGCGAAGCCCCTTGGTGGTCTTAGTTATTGAGTCTTGGAAATTGGTCATTTGTACTCTGTAAATTGGTCATAAGTCTTTATTTGTCTATTGTCCAATTATCAATTACCTATTACCAATTACCAATCGCCAATTACCAATTACCAATTACGAAACTGTTTGACCTTTGAGATCGAAATACTCTGATGCCAAAAATTGATTTATCAGCGATATTGCGCCGCACTGTTGGGGCGATCGCTAAGACCACGCTAGTTGCGATCGCAACCCTAGCATTTTTCATCACCAGCGACATCGCACTACCTCAAACAGCATCCGCCTATCCCTTTTGGGCGCAGCAAACCGCACCCGCAACACCCCGCGAAGCAACTGGACGGATTGTTTGTTCTAACTGTCACCTCGGCGCTAAACCTACGGAAGTTGAAGTTCCCCAGTCTGTTTTGCCAGATACAGTTTTTGAAGCAGTTGTCAAAATTCCTTACGACCTTAGCGCACAACAAGTAACAGGCGATGGCAGCAAAGGCGGCCTCAATGTAGGCGCTGTCCTGATGTTACCCGAAGGTTTCAAGATTGCTCCTCCAGAAAGAATTCCAGAGGAAATGAAGGAAAAAGTTGGCGAACTTTACTTCCAACCTTACAGCGAAACCCAGGAAAATATCGTCATCATCGGGCCACTACCTGGCGAACAATATCAGGAAATAGTGTTCCCTGTTTTGTCTCCTAATCCAGCAACCGACAAATCCGTTCACTTCGGTAAATACCAGATTCACGTTGGCGGAAATCGCGGACGCGGACAGGTTTACCCAACTGGCGAAAAGACCAATAATGGTGTTTTCAATGCCTCTGTTGCGGGTACAATTTCTAAGATTTCCCAACCCGAAGATGGCGGTTATCAAGTAACAATTCAACCCGTAGAAGGCGCAGCAGTTGTAGATACAATTCCCGCTGGCCCTGAATTGATTGTTGCTGAAGGGCAAGAAGTGAAAGCAGCCCAAGCTTTGACTAACAACCCGAATGTAGGTGGATTCGGTCAGAAAGACGTTGAAATCGTCCTACAAAGTGCAGGTCGCGTTCAATGGCTGATTGCATTCTTTGCTCTTGTCATGCTAGCTCAAATTTTGCTAGTTCTGAAGAAGAAACAAGTCGAGAAAGTACAAGCTGCTGAAATGAATTTCTAAGTGCAGCCCCTCAATCCTGTAGGGCGTGTCATTCATGCCCTACATTTCTATTACTAACAAAACTTACGCCAAACAGTTTGTAACACCACCGTCTCGGCGGTAAATAAACAGCCAAGATGCCCGCGTTACCGATATTTTTCCGTAAGTCCTCTTCCCTCTTCCCTCTTCCTCCTTCCTTCTTCCTTCTCTTATTACTAAGAAATAAAAACAGTGTCACTTGATAAACAGATAATTAAAGTAGGAAACCTAGAATGGTTTTATCGGGAAGCAAAACCGATTAACGAATCCAATCTTCCCCCAGTGGTGCTACTGCACGGATTACCTTCTCAAAGCCATACCTGGACTGCTATCATGCCAGATTTAGCAACATTTGGGTTTCGCGCGATCGCGCCAGACTGGATCGGTTTTGGCTCATCAGCAAAACCCGATAAACTCGACTTTGCTTATACACCCGATACCTTTGTTACCGCCTTTGCAGAATTTATTGAAACCCTAGAAATCGAGCGGTTCTACTTAGTTGTCCAAGGATTTTTAGGTTCCGTCGGTATCCAATACGCCTTACGTCATCCCGATAAAATTGAGCGCTTAGCTATACTCAATGCACCCATTTCTATCGAATCAAGATTACCTTGGAAAATTCAACAATTGGGTCTACCTTTTGTCGGCGACATGATCGTACAAGACCCCCTTTTAGTTGACAGAACTCTAGAAAGTGGTTGCCGTTACCCCATATCTGATAAAGATTTAGATGTCTATCGCCGCCCCTTTTTGAAAAGTTCCCAAGCGGGACGATCCCTATTAGCAACTGTGCGAAATCTCCAGTTATCAGAGTCAATGGCAGAAATTGAAACTGGGTTAAAAGAATGGAAGCGACCAACTTTAATTCTCTGGGGAACAGGAGATCCCTGGATTAATATCGACCAGGCAAAAAATTCAGTTAAATCTATACCAAATGGAGAATTAGTTAAACTAGAAGGAGCCGCCCATTACCCTCAAGAACATTGGTCTGAAAAAATTAGCAATGCTCTCTTATCTTTTCTACGTAGAAAAGAGATATAGAAATGAGCAGAGTTATAATTATTGGCTGTGGTGTAATTGGGGCAACAATTGCTTATGAACTCAGCCAAATTCCCGAACTAAAAATTACAGTTTTAGACAAAGAAACACCCGCCAAAGCTTCTACTGGGGCCGCCCTCGGTGTATTAATGGGTATTGTTAGTCAGAAAGTTAAGGGTAGGAATTGGCAATTAAGGGAAAATAGTATCAAGCGTTATGAAACCCTGATACCGGAGTTAGAGGCAATTACTGGGCAAAAAATTCCTGTGAATAGAGATGGAATTTTGAGGCTTTGTCTGGAAGGAGAGGATTTGAGCAATTGGGAAAAGTTGGCTGTAACTCGCAAATCTCAAGGTTGGAATTTGGAGATTTGGGATGTAGAAAAAGTGCGCGATCGCTTTCCTCAGCTAAACTTAGAGGGGATTATTACTGGTATTTATTCCCCGCAAGACAGACAACTAGATCCAACTGTTTTAACTTTAGCTTTAGTTGCTGCTGCTCAGCAGAAAGGGGTTGATTTTCAATTCGAGCGCGCTGTTTTCGATATCGGCGCTTCTCCTACAGGTTGCTATCAGATTCAAACACCAACAGAAAACTTAGAATGCGACTGGTTAATTATAGCCGCTGGTTTGGGTTCAACTTCTCTCACAGCATCTTTAAAACAGTCTATCGATATTCGCCCCGTCTTAGGTCAAGCATTACATTTACGCTTAGAAAATACCGCGATCGGTTCTGATTTTCAGCCAGTAATTACCTGCGATGATGTTCATATTGTACCTTTAGGAAAAGGCGAATATTGGGTAGGTGCGACCGTTGAGTTTCCCCTAAGTGAGGGTGAAATTGTAGCGGATAGTATTAAGTTAGATGAAGTGATGGCAAAGGCAATTGCCTTTTGTCCTGTTTTAGCTGAAGCTAACATTATTAGGAAATGGTCGGGATTGCGCCCCCGCCCAGAAGGCCAACCAGCACCAATTATTCGGAAACTTCCTGGTTGCGATCGCGTAATTATTGCTTCTGGACATTATCGAAATGGCGTATTATTAGCGCCCGCAACTGCCCAGCTAATTAGGGATATGATTCTCGATGGATAAGTAGAAGGCAGAAGGCAGAAGGCAGAAGGCAGGAGGTTGATTGAGGATTTACGTAACGCCGCCATCCTGGCGGTTCTTTTACCGCCAGGATGGCGGCGTTACATATTTTTGGGTAAAGCCAGTATATCTTCAACCATTGATATTACTGAATTTTCCTTCTTCCTTCTTCCTTCTTCCTTCTTCCTTCAGCGATACCTAACCTTTCGGGGTAGGATCGGCAACATAGCGGAAATCAGGCTCAGAATTCCAAGCACCACGCTCATCTTTGCCATTAGTAGACAAATTGAAGTAAAGATCCACAGTCTGATCCGGCTGGATATTTCCAAACATCGGATCTGTGAGCTTATCCATCGACGAGAGCGCATTCATAAACATCTTGGTATGAGAAATTTCGCGAGTCAGTAGAAATACCAAGGTGTTTTTTGTGCCTTGATCTGGTGCCAACTTAATCAACTCTTCATAAGTCTGGCGAGCTCCAGCTTCCGCAGCAATATCAGCACGCAAATCGCGCACAACATCACCACCTTCATTGATATAAGCTGCTGTCCAAGCTTGACCTTGACTGTCTAAAAAGTGTGGGCCCATACCGCGCACTGCAAACAGCGTACTTTTGAAAACTTCAGTTTGATCGACTTTTTGAGTGTGAGCTTCGATCAGTTTGCCGACCATTTCTAAGTGACTAAACTCTTCAAGCGCAATATCTTGAAGCATATCCCGAATCCCAGGATTTTCACAGTGAAAGGACTGCACCCAATATTGCAAAGCGGCCGTTAGTTCTCCGGTGGCTCCCCCAAATTGTTCTAGCAATAATTGGGCGAAACGAGGGTTAGGCTCGTCAATCTTCACCGTATACATTAGTTCTTTTTTGTGAAAAAACAAGGCGTTATCCTCCTGTAAGTTGCGTCTGCTTTCGCCAATTCTTTAATTGCTGGGAGTGAGCTTCCCAACTTGACTATTGATAGCTTTGAAATATATTGTCTGGTAAACAATCTGGTTATACTTCGGCCGCCAGATACATCTAATATTCGGGGTTGATCTACAATAAGATAGAGTTAAGATCGGTCGGGATTTTATAGGAGCGGTTTGTATTTGGGTGGATTACAGTATAGAGATCCCCTCCTTTTTTAGCAAGGTGGGCTGTTTCATGCTCAGGTTCAATTTCCGATCTTCGTATTTCCTATTTCTCTGGTAGCGAGCATAACATGACTTTTTAATAATTCGGCTCGCTTAGTAAAAATTATCGGCTGAAAACCTTGCTGAATATGAGTTAGAGAGTTTAAAAAACGATGAGCCTGAAACAGCCCTGCTAGTTTATAGTACCTAGTTATAGCGTCCCTACTGCTAACGGCCAAGAAGGTTGTGATATAATCTAGGTTGGGTGAAATGCAGTAAAACCCAACTCTTCATTAACAGTTAACAGTTAACAGTTAACAGTTAACAGTTAACTAATTACCTAAAAATATCTTTACGTTTTAGCAACAGAAAAGTTACGGCAAAATAAACAACTGCCTGCAACCCCAAAATCCCCCAATTAAGAGCTAGATTTTCCCAACTTGGCTCATAGACAGCACTCGGATCGAATAGCTGATGTAAAAAGTTTCCATCAGACAATTCTATCGGCTTAGCCACCATAGCATTTACATTCACTAAACTGCCATAAGCTCCTACAGACCAGCGGCTCACCGTTAGCCAAGAAATCCAAAGGGCTAGTTTTTCTATTGACAACAAACTATCTAATTTAAAAAATACTCCCGAAAAAATTATCTGAAAGCCTAAAATAAAAGGTAGAACTTTATAAGCTTGAGCGATATTACTTACAAATGCTGATAGCATCAATCCCAAATTCATACTAGCTAATAGCGTTAAAAAAGTAGTGATCCCTAAACCAATAGGCCAGGTAATTATATCTGAGTCTGGTTGTTCAAAGCCTAGTAAAATTACCGCTGTCATTACCACAGCTTGCAGACAAGCTAATCCTTTTAATCCGATCAATTTTGAAATCAGATAGGGGAATAATCCTAAGCTTGCTAAACGTTCTCTCCTCAAAATTTGCTGTTCTTTAACAATTGTCGAAAGAGAACTAGAAACGCCTACCAAAATAGCCGACAATGAAAAAAACAGTAAAAATCTTAGGGCTAAGAAAGCAAGCCGGGAGTCGCTACTATTAGTAAAAATGAATGGCTCCATGTTTTTTATTCCTGCTAACAAAATAGGGCAAATAGCAGCAGAAAATAATCCTATAGCAAAATTGATCTTGTTGCGGATTGCCAATTGAAAGTAGCGCTGAATTAGTAGGGTTAACTGTCTGAAAGATGAGCCTCTGGAAGAATTAGATAGTTTGGCAAAGTTAGCTGGTTGTTGAGAGGGATTGAGGCTAAGTGGTACGGCAATGTAGCGCTGGTAATAGCTGGAATAGCGATATTTATCTTCCCACAATCTAACGATAGATTCACCTTTTTCTAGTTCGCTATAAATGCCAGTAAAATCTTGATTGTGAATGGCAAAAAAACTATAAATATCTGCTGGCGGCCCGAAGTAGCAAAGATGACCGCTGCCACCAAGAAAAACTAGGCGATCGCAAATGGTAAGATTAGCATTAGCTTGGCCTGTAAAAATCACAGTCCGCTCTTGATCTGCCAATTTTCGCAATAGCGATACCATCTTTTTATCTAATCCTGGGTCGAGTCCAAAAGTCGGTTCTTCCAAGAAAAACAACTTCGGATCTACTACTAATTCTACTCCAATACTGACTCGCTTGCGTTCGCTCTTGCTGAGGCTATTTATTAATTCATGGCGATGTTCAAACATTTCAATATCATCTAAAACTTTTTTGAACACCTGATCCACATTGATATCAGCAGGCAAGCGTAATTTAATGGCATAAATCAGGGCTTCTGCTACTGTTAATTCACCGTGAAGCGCATCATCTTTAGGTACAAAACCGATCGAACAACTATAGCTATCAAAATGTTTCCGTAAATCTTCACCGTTCGCGTACACTGCGCCACGATTGGGGGCTTCAATTCCTAACAAAGTACGCAATAAAACTGATTGATTCGCATTGCTTGTCCCAGCTAAAGCTACTAAATTCCCTGGTTCAATTACGAGGGAAATGGTGTTAAGTAAACGCTGGATTTCGTTATTTTTATCCTTGCCTTCACGGACTAATTCTATTGCTTCCAAACGAATCGCATCGCCGGGATTGACTAAGGTTACTTCACCAGCTTGGTAAATTAAAGTAAAGGGGCCGATGCGAATTTTTGCGCCTTCAGTAAGCACTACAGAATTTTTAATCCGTTTGCCATTGACAAAAACGCCATTGCTGCTGCGATCGGCGAGAACGTATTGCCCCTGAGCGTTAGCATCAATGGTGGCGTGGCGACGGGATACAATCGGGGAGTTGAGCTTTAAGGTAGCGTGGCGATCGCGACCTATGAGCACAGAACGATTCCGCAGCGCGATCGCAGTTCGTGGTAAATTACCCGCACTAGGGCTAGCAGGATTAAAATAAATTAGCTGAATTTGGTTTCTAGGGTCTTGACCGATCCGTAATTCTGTCTCATGTTTTAAAGCCAGACCTTTTGCAGGAGAGACTTGCGTAAAGCTAGGAAGCGCAAACATCCCATTAGTGCTGGGTTTGCTACCATCACCATCATAAATCCAGTAATCTTCCCCTTCTCGCCGCAAAACCGCTTGACTGCTAGAAATAATCTGCCAAACTTGAGGAACAAGTAAGTCAGCTTTGTAGGGATCGCGACCCAATACGTGCTCGTTTTTTGTTAATTCTAAGCGCAAAGTCTGCCCCTGATTGTTCAGTTCTAAATAGGGGTTACTAAGTAAATGCGTTTTCTTTTGCGTTTGACTCGTCATGGGTTTGTCGGGAAAGCAAGTGCGATCGGAGAAACAGACTGCATTCGAGCGGGTATCTTCTGATACGAATTGGCACACCCCTCTAAATTGTTCCGAAATCAACTATTAAAAGGGATAGTAATGCTATACCATGTTTAAGAAATTGCTACAAAGCTAATTCCTCCCCAGCATGAGCTACTGCATCAACCCCAAATGCCCGCGTCCTCAAAACCCTGAAAATGTTAGCTTTTGCCAAAGCTGCGGCTCTCAATTAGTAATTGAGGGACGGTATTGGGTACTCCGCCCCCTGGGGAAAGGCGGCTTTGGTCAGACTTATGAGGTAAATGAGAGTGGCATCCCTAAAGTTTTAAAGGTACTCACCTACAACGAGCCCACAGGTGTACGGCTATTTCAGCAAGAAGCTCACGTTTTAATGAGGTTGAGACATCCGGGGTTGCCAATAGTAGAGCCAGATGGTTACTTTACGTTTACACCAAATAACAGCCGCGAACCTCTGCACTGTTTGGTCATGGAGAAAATTGAAGGCCTGAACTTGCAACAGTGGTTAAAAAATCAGAATCACAAACCCCTGGGGATCGATCGCGCTATTGACTGGTTGGAACAACTGGCTAGAATTTTGCATCTCGTCCACACTCAAAATTACTTCCACCGCGATATTAAGCCACCTAATATTATGCTCCGCCCTAATGGGCAATTAGTATTAATTGATTTTGGGGCAGTACGGGAAGTAACAGAAACTATGGAAAGAAGAAAAGGCGAGATCACAAGAATTTTTTCCCAGGGATATACACCGCCTGAACAAATGGAAGGGGCCGCAGAGCCCCGTTCTGATTTTTTTGCTCTTGGTAGAAGTTTTGTTTGTTTGCTAACGGGTCAGGAACCAAACCATTTAGAAGGAAACTCTCCAGCCGGAAAGTTTATTTGGCGCACTTTAGTTCCAGAGGTATCGAAGCCGCTAGCAGATTTGATTGATGATATGATGGCTTACTCTGTGAATGCTCGTCCTCAAGATACGCAAGTTCTCTTGCAGCGGATAGCTAAACTTAATGCTCCGCCTCGCACGCCAACGAAGTTTCCTGTGGGAAAGAAACAAGTTTTAATTGGTGCGGGGGTTGGAGCCGCGATCGCACTTGCCGCGATCGTTCCCAAATTTCTGCCTCAAACTACACCAGAAAAATTATTACTCTATCAAGATCCTGAAAATGGTTTTAGTATAAAATATCCTCAAGAATGGGAAAAGAAAGAACGTCAAGGTTATTTCGATCCGAATATAGTTACGTTTCGCTCACCTAAGAAAAGCAATTCAGATATTTATCCAGAAGATATTATTGTTACTGTAGATGATTTATCTTCAAAGCCTATGTCTCTTGATGAATATACAAAAATATCCATTGCCCAAATAAAAGAGAGCAACCAAGATACTAAGGTTTTAGAGGACGGTTCAGCTATGCTTGCTAATACCAAAGCTCATAAAGTTGTTTTTACTACTAAAGAAGAAGAAAATAATGTCAAGAAAATGCAAGTTTGGACTGTCAAGAATAATCGAGCTTATACCATTACTTACACAGCAAATAAAGATGAATATTCGGATTATCTAAAATCAGCAGAAAATGTTATAAATTCTTTGGAAATCAATTGATAGCTAGGGGAAGAGATGGGGAGCGGGGGAGCAGGGGAGCAGGGGAGATGGGGAGGATGGGGAAGATGGGGAGGATGGGGAGGATGGGGAGGATGGGGGAGATGGGGAGGATGGGGGAGATGGGGGAGATGGGGGAGATGGGGAGGATGGGTAATTAGCGATTAGCCATTAGCCATTAGCAATTAGCAATTAGCGATTACCAATTACCAATTACCCATTACCCATTACCATTAAAGAACTCGCAATTTACTAGGAATACTGTGTATACCTTCCATTTGACTAATTTCATCAATTGCCTGCTGAAAATTACCTTCTTTAACATCATGAGTGACGACTACAATTTCTGCTAACTCGCCGTGTATTCCTGTTTGCACAACTGATTCTAAGCTAACATTATGTTGCCCGAAACAAGTGCCGAGTTTGCCAATCACACCTGGATTATCTTTGGTTAAAAATCGAGCATAAAATCGGGTAACGAGTTCTTGAATTGGAGCAATTTTACAGTAGTGTTGGTGAGAACAACTTAACAAAGGATGGGGAATGGGAACTGTTTCAGTTTTTAAGATAGCGGCGATATTCATAATATCTGATACTACCGCGCTTGCTGTAGGGCCAGCACCAGCACCGCGTCCGTAAAACATGACTTGCCCTATGGGTTCTGCTTCTATTAAAATAGCGTTGTAAACGCCATTTATACTCGCAAGAGGATGAGTTTTCGAGACTAGGGTAGGATGAACTCTGATGGAAAGTAGTTCGCGATCGCGAGTTGTTTGGGTATCTTGATGGGCGATCGCTAATAATTTAATTACAAATCCCAGCTTTTCAGCATAAGCAATATCAGCAGCACTTACTTGTCCGATCCCTTCACAATAAATATCTTCTAGTTTGATGCGTCCGCCAAAAGCTAAGGATGCTAAAATGGCAATTTTATCAGCAGCATCTAAACCATCTACATCGGCACTGGGGTCAGCTTCAGCATAGCCTAATTGTTGGGCATCGGCGAGCACTTGGGAAAAGTCCGCGCCTTCTGTTTGCATCCGAGTAAGGATGTAATTAGTTGTACCGTTAACGATGCCAGTAACGGTTTGAATGCGGTTTGCACCTAATGATTGTTTAAGGGTTTGTATGACTGGAATACCACCGGCGACAGCAGCTTCTAGCATTACATAAACGCCTTTTTCTTGGGCGGCGGCGAAGATTTCGTCGCCATAGCGGGCAATTACAGCTTTATTGGCGGTAACGATGTGCTTACCGTTGGCGATCGCTTTGAGGATTAGCGATCGCGCTGGTTCTAAACCGCCCATTACTTCTACTACAATGTTCACATCTGGGTCTGTAGCGATCGCCTCTAAGTCTGTGGTCAGCACATTTTCGGGAAATTGTAAAGAGCGAGTTTTTGTGCGATCGCGCACCCCCACCCGATAGATTTCCAACTCCTGTAATAGTGGATGGCGGCCTTCGGGAGAGAGCAAAATCTCTGCTGTACCCCCGCCCACTGTCCCCAATCCCAGCAAACCAATTCTTATAGCCACGACTTTAACCTGTAGAAACTCATTTAACCCACAACCATTGTAAGATACTTCTGCATTAGCTTCTTATTCAAAATCCTGATTTGGGTATTTAAGCTTCTGGTAAAATTAAAAAACTTTCATTCCTCATCAAACACAGGCGGCCAAAGTTCAGAAACCGCCAACTCCCATCCCTCCAATAACTCTGGAACAGTCAATATATCACCTTCACCTAACACGACAGTTTCCAGATTCAGCCGATAAACTTCCAAAATCTTTTTATCGGGATCGACCAATATTCCTACTTGCGTTCCCAAACTTAAAAACATTTGGATTTTCTCGCGAGTTGGCTTAAGTCTATCAGTTGAAGATTTAACTTCTACTATCAAATCAGGTACAATATTAGCGAAAGTGCGCGGAAGTCGCTGTAGTTTGGTAGCACTGACAAAAGAAACATCAGGGCCGCGTAAATTTGAATTTGGCAGACTAAATCCACCACTCGATTCTAGAACAAACCCTAATCGGCGCGGTACTACCCAATTCCCTAATAGCCTTGCTAATTGAGCAATAACATAGCTAGATACAACATCTGATAACCCCATAACATGAATTTCTCCATCTATTAGCTCTAACTGGTAGTCCAAATGAGCGTCAGTTAAAGCACCTTGGAGTTGCTCGAAATCTTTAACCGTCAGTACCATATCAATCATCTCCCTTTCTGGATGCTAAGGCAACGATAAAATTTATCCTCTAAAACAATTATAGGGCAGGCATTGCCCACCCTACAAAACAAATTATCACCCTATCAAATTAATAGGTTTCAACGTGCCAGCGATGATTTTTCTTCAACTGTTTCTGATAGTCAGACCAGTTAACATCATACTTGCCAGCCGCCGCCGACATCCCCTCATCAATACCGCCTTCCATACCTTTCAAACCGCAAATATAGGTATGAGTATTTGGCTTTTGAACCAACTCCCATAACTGATCGGCATTCTCTTGAATCCGGTTTTGGATGTACATCTTACCGCCTTGAGCACTTTTTTGTTCGCGGCTAATTGCATAAGTCAAGCGGAAATTATCTGGGAACTCAGCTTGCAACTTCTCCAACTCTTCTTTATAAAGAATATTCGGAGTATAAGCAACACCAAAGAACAACCAAGCTAAACCCTTGAACTTGTAATCAGGGTTATTTTCCTTGAACATTCTCCACAAGAAAGCGCGGAACGGTGCAATACCAGTACCCGTTGCCATCATAATAATCGTGGATTCTGGGTCTTCAGGTAATAACATTTCCTTACCTACAGGGCCGGTGATTTTCACCTCAGCCCCCGGTTCCAAACCGGTTAGATAAGTCGAACACACACCAAAGACCTTTTCACCAGTTTCCGGGTGCTTATACTCCAACCGACGGACACAGAGCGATATCGTTTTATCGTCAAGGTTGTCACCGTGACGAGTAGATGCGATCGAGTACAGGCGCAACTTATGGGGTTTGCCATTAGCATCAGTACCTTCGGGAATAATGCCGATACTTTGGCCTTCCAGATAGCGCAAATTCCCGCCAGAAAGGTCAAAAGTGACATGGCGGACAGTACCCTCGCCACCTTCTCTGACTAGCTCTTCAGTCGAGATGCACTTGCCAATAAAGGGACTAGCTGGTTTGTAGAGATTGACGGGAATATCAACTTTTTCTTTTGCTTGAGTCATTGGCTTCTTTGGTTCTCCTGATTTCTGAACCTGTAGCCCATTCTCTGGCGCAACATTTGCCTGGGTTTGGGGTTCGGCGTTCAGGAGTCGGATGCTGACTATCTGGCCACCCATGCGAGCTATCCGCCGCATTTCCTGATTCATACGGTTGTAAGGAACTGCGATGAACACGCTCCCACTCTGGCGAATCGGGCAGCTAGTTTGGTCAGTTTCTCCGTTCTGACGCAGACCCTTAACTTCATAAACAAAGGTGCGGCTGCCAGATTGTGAATTGGCAGCACCACCAGATAAGCTGGGACTATACATTACTTGCTTTTCCATCACGATACAGAGTTCTAAACTTAGAGAATGTGACGATAGACTCAATTTACGTTTTTCTTAAGATGCTCTTCACTAAGAAATTTGCGCTAACCGATCGCCCTCGCCGTCTGGCTTGGTGTCAAGTGTTGGCCGCTGTTGTTGTCTATGCGCTCTGAATATTTTAGCTGAGAGGGGGATCGGGGATTGGGGAAGATGGGGAGGATGGGGAAGATGGGGAGGATGGGGAGATGGGGGAGATGGGGAGGATGGGGGAGATGGGGAGGATGGGGGAGATGGGGAGGATGGGGGAGATGGGGAGGATGAGGAGAATTTTGCTTTTCTTATGCGTTAGCATTCAGCTAACGTCTTGAACCTTCTCTCCTAGAACACTAAATCCTTTTGCCTTCCCAGTCGCCTCTGCTCCTCTG